>JBDUCS010000027.1:0-20011 GCA_040003335.1 Gemmatimonadaceae bacterium
CACGAGGATGCCTAACGAGACCATCACGAAGGCGAGGAGCGTGCCCATCGCCGTGAGCTGGGTCAGCGTCGCGATCGGGAACAGGCCGGCGACGATCGCGACGACCACCCCCGTGAGCGCGGTGGTGATGTGCGGCGTCTTGAAGCGCGGGTGCACCCGGCTGAACAGCGGTGGCAGGAGCCCGTCGCGCGACATCGCGTAGAAGATGCGCGGCTGCCCCAACAGCATCACGAGCATCGTGCTCGACAGGCCGGCAATCGCGCCGATCTTGATGATCGGCCGCAGCCATGTGAGCCCCGTCTGGTCGATGCCGTAGGCGATCGGCGCCGGCACGTTGAGCTTGTCGTAGTGCACGATCCCCGTCAGCACGAGCGCCGTGGCGATGTAGAGAATCGTGCAGACGACGAGCGACACCAGGATGCCCGTCGGCATGTCCTTCTGCGGATTCTTCGACTCCTGCGCCGCGGTGCTCACGGCGTCGAACCCAATGAAGGCGAAGAAGATCACGCCGGCGCCGCGGAGCACGCCGCTCCATCCGAAGGAGCCGAACGTGCCCGTGTTCGGCGGAACGAACGGGTGCCAGTTCGCCGTGTTCACGTACGCCATGCCGAAGCCGATGAAGAGGAGGATCACCGCCACCTTCACCACGACGATGATCGAGTTGAAGCCCGCCGACTCCTTGATGCCGATGATGAGAATCACCGACACCGCGATGACGATCAGCGCCGCCGGGAGATTGAACAGGCCGCCGACCGTGCTCCCGTCGCGCAGCGCCACGAGCGACCCGGGCGGGCCGGCGAACCGCGCCGGAAAATCGAGCCCGATGTCGCTGAGCAGGCTCACGAAGTTTCCCGACCACCCAACGGCGATCGTCGACGCGCCGAGCGCGTATTCGAGTATCAGGTCCCACCCGATGATCCAGGCGAACAGCTCGCCGAGCGTCGCGTAGGCGTACGTGTACGCGCTCCCGGCAACGGGGATCATGCTCGCGAATTCCGCATAGCAGAGACCGGCGAAGGCGCAGCCGACGCCCGCGATCAGCATGGAGATCACGAGCGCCGGTCCGGCGTATTGCGCCGCGGCGACGCCGGTGATGACGAAGATCCCCGCGCCAATGATCGCGCCGATGCCGAGCATCGTGAGCGAGAACGCCCCAAGCGTCCTGTGCAGGGTACCGGAGTCCGCCTCGGTCATGAGGTCGGCGATCGACTTCTTCGTGAAGAGCGACATGGTATCGGGTGCCTCGGGCCGGGTGCGCGGTGGCGTTCTCTTCCGGACTATGCCCGGCGCTGCGCGCCAACACTGTCCCACCGCGGTCCACGTCGTGTCCGAGACGCGTGAAGTGCCTGGGTATTCGGCACTCGGCTCTGGATTAAAGCAGCTGTCGAGCGCCGAGTGCGGAGCGCCGCGCAATGTCAGAGCTGTATGAAACGCACCTTGCACTCGATACCCGCGGCGCATACTGAACGGGTATGAGGTTTCGTCACCCCACATCCGGCGCCAGGAACCCGGCACTCTCTCGATGGCGCTCGACGCTCCTCGGCGCCCTCCTGACGATGACGCTCGCGCTCGCCGCGCTCCTCGCCTACGAGGCGCACGACGCCGCGCGGTCGCACCGCGCGACGGCGGAGCGCGCGCTCCGTGACTACGCGGCGGTCGCCGCCTTCGAGCTCGCGGCCGGTGCCGGTGACGACCTCGACCGCGCCGTCTTTCCGGCGATGGCGCCGCTCACCTCCACCCGCGCGTCCTCGCCGTACGAGCGGCTGCCCGCGCCGTCGGCGATCGCCGCGCCATCGGACAGCGCGCTCCGCTGCGCGGCGCCGGTGCCCGATTCGGCGCGCACGTACTTCCGCTACGATTTTCGCGATGGCTCGCTCGTCACGGCGGGCCTACCGCTCTCTCCGCGCGAGAGCACGCGCTTCGCCGACACGCTCGCCGCGCACGCGCGCGCGATCTACCAGCGGGACTGGCGCTACGCCGCGCTCCGCACGAGGATCGCCGGCGCCGACCGCGTCGCGTTCTACAGCCTCAAGTACGCGGAGCACGAGGCGCCGATCGCCGCGTTCGGCTTCACGACCTGCGGCGACGCGCTCGGCGAGCCGCTCTTCCGCGCCGTGGTCCGGCGCCATGCGCTCCTGCCCGTCTCGCTCGTCGGCGAGCTGCCGAACGACTCGCTCGTCGCCGTCGAGGTGCGCGACGCCGCGGGCCGCCAACTGTTCGCGCCCGCGTCGGCGTCGAGCGCGCCGGGCGCGGGGACGCCGTTCATGGGCGACGTGTCGCTGGCGCGCTTCGCCGGCGTGCGCGTGCGCGCGACACTCCGCCCGCGCGCGGTCGAAACGCTCGCACTCGGCGCGATGCCGCGGTCGCGGCTCGCGGTGCTCCTCGGCCTGCTCGCCCTCACGGCCGGAATGATCGTGCTCGCGGTGCTGCAGCTGCGGCGCGAGAACGAGCTGGCGCGGCTGCGCTCGGACTTCATCTCCAGTGTGTCGCACGAGCTCCGCACGCCGCTGGCGCAGATCCTTCTCTTTGCTGAGACGCTGAGCCTGAACCGCATCCGCTCCGAGCGCGAGCGACGGGATGCCGCGGACGTGATCGTGCAGGAAGGGCGGCATTTGATGCATCTGGTCGAGAACATCTTGCACTTCTCGCGCGCCGAGCGTCGCATGACGCGCCTGACGACCGAGCATCTCGCGCTGGCGCCACTCGTGCGCGACACCGTGGACGCCTGGACCCCGCTCGCGGTTGCCGGCGGCGCGACGGTGAGCACCGAGCTCGACGAGCGCGTGACCGCGAGCGCCGACCGCGGCGCGATCCGGCAGATGATGTTGAACCTGCTGGACAACGCGGTGAAGTACGGTCCATCGGGCCAGCACATTGTGGTGACGCTCGCGAGCGGCGCCGGTGGCAACGCGCGCATCACGGTCGACGATGAGGGCGAGGGCATTCCGGCGAGTGAGCGCGAACGCGTCTGGGCGTCGTTCTACCGGCTCGACCGTCACGCGAACTCGGCCGTCGCCGGCAGCGGCATCGGATTGTACGTGGTGCGCGAGCTCGCCGCGCTGCAGCATGGCCGCGCCTGGGTCGAGAGCGCACCCGCCGGCGGCGCCCGCTTCGTGATCGAGCTGAACGGCGGAGCCGCGCAAGAAGAAAGACCGGCGTCGGCCCGAGAGAGGCTCCCGACGCCCGGCGCCCACAAGATCACGTCCGTATGAAGAGAATCCTGATCATCGAGGACAACAAGAATCTTGCCGTCGGGCTCCGCAACAATCTGGAGATCGAAGGTTACGAGGTCGCGCACGCCGGCGACGGCACGATCGGACTGGCGATGGCGCGCGAGCGCGGCGTCGACCTGATCATCCTCGACCTGATGCTTCCGGGCCTCGACGGCTACCGCGTGCTGCGCGCGCTGCGCGAGGAGGGACGCGACATGCCGGTGCTCATCCTCAGCGCGCGCGGCGAGGAGACGGACAAGGTCCTCGGCTTCCGGCTCGGCGCCGACGACTACGTCGCGAAGCCGTTCGGCTTGCTCGAGCTCTTGGCGCGCGTCGATGCGCTGATGCGACGCGCCGGCAACGGCGGCCGGCGGCCGGCGGCGAAGCTCACCGAGCCGGCGCGCTTCGGCGACATCACGCTCGACCCGGCGACACACCGCGTGACGAAGAGCGGTGCGACGATCGCGCTCCGGCCCAAGGAGTACGACCTGCTGCTCGCGCTCGTGGCACGCCGCGGCGAGGTCGTGTCGCGCGACGAGCTGCTGCACGAGGTGTGGGGATATGCCGATGCGGTGATCAGCCGCACGGTGGACACGCACATCGCCGAGCTGCGCCGCAAGCTGGAGGCCGACCCGGCTGCGCCCCGGATCATCCTCACGGTGCGGAAGGCCGGATACCGGATCGAGCAGTCAGAATCGGGAATCGAGAGTTGAGGGGCTGAACGCGGTCAGGGTTGACAGGTAAGCCATCACTTACCTTATTACCGCGGCCATGGCCTCCCAACAAAAGCCGCGCCGACCGCGATCGGCTCCTGCCGCCGGCGCCGATTACGTCTTTCTCGCACTCGCCGACCCGTCCCGGCGGCGCATCCTCGACCTGCTGCGCGAGGGCGACCGCCCGGTGCACGCGCTGGCCGCGGCGTTCGACGTGTCGCGGCCGGCCATTTCTCAGCACTTACGCGTGCTCCGCGACGCCGGGCTCGTCGTCGAGCAGCGCGTCGGCCGCGAGCGGCACTACGGCCTCCGCGCCGCCGCCCTCCGGGCCGTCGCGAGGTGGATACGTCGGTACGAAGCGCAGGACTGACTCTGGTTGGTGGCTCGTTGATATTGGTTTCACGACGCGCCACCAGGTCAGGGCGCTGTCAGGCACGACCCGCCGATTTACGGTGAGGGGAGCCGCGGCGTAGCTTCGAGCATGCTGTTCAAGGTCCGGCAGCCCCGTCTCCTTCTCCTCACGGGGCTCCTCGCGCTCAGCTTTGTCTTCACCGCGATCCTCGCCTATCAGGCGCAGAGCGCCGCGCGGTCGCATCGCGAAACGGCGGACCGCACCCTGCAGGACTACGCCTCGTTCGCGGCGACCGAGTTCGGCGTGTATGCGAAGCAGATGCTCTCCGGCGACGTCGCCGAGCTGCTCTTCGTTCCGGCCGATCAGGGACTGGGCGCGCCGAGCCGCTATCGCAATCCGTGGTCCCCCGACACGAGCGAACAGCGCGCGCCGTGCACGGGGACGCGCGTCGACTCGGGCTACTTCTTTTTTCGACTCGAATTCCGGACGAGCGACATGCCGCTCACCCGCGGCTGCGCGTCGGAGGCGGTGCGCGCCTGGGTGCGCGACACGGTGCCGAAGCACGCCTGGCATTTTCTCAAGGCCGACTACGCGACCGTCTTCGGCGGCATCGTCGGGCGCGTCGGCGACGAGCCGCGGCTGATCGGATTCGTCGTCACACGCAACGACAGCGGCGTGGCAGTCGGCGCGCTCGGCTTCGTGACGAAGTTCAAGCCGTTCGCCGAGGCGCGCTTCGCGTACGTGATGAAGAACTATCCGCTGCTGCCGCCGGCAATCGTCGGCCAGACGCCGAACGATTCGCTCCTCTTCGTCTACGTCACCGATACGACGGCGCACGAGCTGTATCGGTCGAAGAACATCTTCCAGTCACCGTATGCCTACAAAACGACGCTCGGCGGCTACGGCGGCTTCGTCGTCCACACGGTGTTGCGACCGGAGGCGGCCCAGCGGCTCGTCATCGGCGGACTCCCGCGCTCGCGACTGCCGCTCCTCGTCGGCCTGCTCGCGCTCTCGGCCGGGCTCGTGCTCATCTCTGTGCAGCAGATCCGGCGCGAATACGAGCTCGGGCGTCTTCGCGCCGATTTCATCTCCAGCATCTCGCACGAGCTCCGCACGCCGCTGGCGCAGGTGCGGATGTTCGCCGAGACGCTGCTGCTCGGCCGCGTGCGCACGGACGAGGAGCGCCAACGGTCGTTGCGCATCATCGACCAGGAGGCGAGGCGGCTGACGCACCTCGTGGAGAACGTACTCCAGTTCTCGCGCAGCGAGCGACAGCTGACGCGACTCTCACTCGAATCGACGGAGATCGCCGGACAGGTGAGCGAGGCGATCGAGGCGTTCGCGCCCATCGCGCAAGCGCGACGCGTGACGGTGCAGGCCGACCTCATCTCCGGCATCGTCGCGCCGGTGGACAGGAGCGCGCTCCGGCAGACGATGCTCAACCTTCTCGACAACGCCGTGAAGTACGGACCCGCATCGCAGACGGTCGCAGTGGGCATGGCCGCCGAGCACGGTGTAGTGCGCATCACGGTGGACGACCAGGGCCCGGGAATCGCGCTGGCCGAGCGCGAGCGGATCTGGACGCCGTTCTATCGTCTCGAGCGCGACGCGAACTCTGCGGTCGCCGGGAGCGGCATCGGCCTCGCGGTCGTGCGCGAGCTGGTGACGCAACACGGCGGCCGCGTTTGGGCGGAGCGCGCGAAGAGCGGCGGCTCGCGCTTCGTCGTCGAATTCCCCGGTGCGACACGCCCGACGTCCGGCTCCGACGCGTTGCCGGCATCCGCTCCTGAAAACGTAAACACGTGAAGACGTAAGAATGGTCGAGATCTCACGCCGCGCTTACGTCTTGACGTTTTACGGCTTTCCGTCGACTTCGCGTTTTGTTTTTCGCGATTCGTTTTGGAATTGAACCCAATCGCCACCACAATGCCAAAAATCCTCGTCGTCGAAGACAATCCGGACCTCGCGTTCGGCCTCCGCAACAACCTCGAGATCGAGGGCTACGAGGTGCTCCTGGCCGAAGACGGGCACACCGGACTCGCGCTCGCCAGGGAATCGTCGCCCGATGTGATCATCCTCGATCTCATGCTGCCCGGCATCGACGGCTACAAGGTGTTGCGCACGCTGCGCGACGAGGGGCGCGAGACGCCGGTGCTGATCCTCACCGCCAAGGGCGAGGAGGCCGACAAGGTTCGCGGCTTCCGCCTCGGCGCCGACGATTACGTGACGAAGCCGTTCGGCGTGCTCGAGCTCATGGCGCGCGTGCAGGCGCTGATGCGCCGCGGCGGCACGCCGGCGGAAGCGGCGGAGGCGGCGGTGCGATTCGGCGATGTGGCGGTGCATCCGGCGTCGCGCGTCGTCACGCGCGATGACGATCCGGTGGAACTGACGCCGATGGAGTTCGAGCTCCTCCTCGCCCTCCTCCGCCGCCGCGGCGCCGTCGCGACACGCACGGAGCTCCTGCGCGAAGTCTGGGGCTACCACGCGGCGGTCGTCAGCCGCACAGTCGACACGCACGTGGCCGAGCTACGGCGCAAGCTCGAGCACGATCCGTCGCAGCCTAAGCACATCATTACGGTGCGGAAGGCGGGATACCGGCTGCAGACCTGAGGCGCGGTGTGCGGGCCATGCTGTGACACCTCCCGTCCGTGAGTAGTCTTAACGCTGCCCCCCGCCCGCTTCACGCAGCCCCGAGTCTCTCGTGCCAGTCGACCGCGATCGGAATGCATCCGCCTCTGCCCGCGCCATGGTCACCGGGGGGCACGAGCTCGGTGACGGCGCGGCGTCGCTGCTCCGATCGGCGCTCGAGTCGACGGCGGACGGGATTCTCGTCGTGGATCGCGACGGCCGGGTGGCGCTGTGGAACAAGCGCTTCGTCGACATGTGGCGGCTCCCGCCGTCGCTCACCGCCGGCCGCGACGACGAACAGCTGATCGCGGCGGTGCTCGAGCAGCTCGCCGACCCGGATGGTTTTCTCGCCAAGGTCCGTGCGCTCTACGCGACGCCGGACGCCGAGAGCGAGGACGTGCTCGACTTCACGGACGGCCGACGCTTCGAGCGATCGTCGCGTCCCCAGCGGCTGGGCGCCGAGATCGTGGGGCGCGTCTGGAGCTTTCGAGACGTCACGGCGCGGGCGCGCGCCGAAGAGTCGCTGCGCGCTAGCGACGAGCGTTACCGCCTCGTGGCGCGCGCGACGCGCGATGCGATCTGGGAGTGGGACTGCCGCGCGAACACGCTCCATTGGAACGGCGCCGTCAGCACGCTCTTCGGCTACGCGCCGCACGAGGTGACGACGGAGCCGACGTGGTGGGATGACCGCCTCCACCCGGACGATCGCGCGCGCTGCGTCGCCGGCCTGCGCGCCGTGCTCGACCGTGGCGAGTCCACGTGGACCGCCGAGTACCGCTTCCGGCGCGGCGACGGCTCGTACGCGACGGTGCTCGACTGCGCGGCGGTGGCGCGCGATGCCGGCGGCCGGCCGGCGCGTGTCGTCGGCGCGATGCTGGACATCTCGGCGCAGCGGCGGCTCGAGGCCGAGCTGCAGCAGGCGCAGAAGATGGAGGCGGTGGGACGGCTCGCCGGCGGCGTGGCGCACGATTTCAACAACCTCCTCGCGGCGATCAAGTGCAATCTCAGCCTGCTCGGCGACGACCTGCGCGACGCGACCGCGCAGAGCGGCGAGCCGACGGTGCGACAGCAGTTGGAGCAGGTGCGCGAGACCGAGGTCGTGGTCGATCGGGCGGCGGCGCTCGTGCGGCAACTGCTCGCGTTCAGCCGGCGGCAAGTGCTCAAGCCGCAGCGCACGGATCTCAACGAGACGGTGGCGATCGTCGAGCGGCTCCTCAAACGCGTGCTTCCGCCCGAGGTCGCGCTCTGCGCGATGCTCGAGCCCGCGCTCGACACGGTGATTTGCGACGGCGGCCAGATGGAGCAGGTGCTGATCAACCTCGTGCTCAACGCGCGCGACGCGATCGCCACGAAGGATCAGGCGCCGGGCCGCGGCATCATTTCGGTGACGACGTGCAACGTCACGCTCGACTCGCCGCTGGTCGACCGGCACTGCGAGGTGCCCGCGGGCCACTACGTCATGCTCGCCGTCGGCGACACCGGAAGTGGGATGGCGCCGGAGACGGTCGACCATCTCTTCGAGCCGTTCTTCACGACGAAAGGGCCGGGCGCTGGCACCGGCCTGGGCCTGGCGACGGTGCACGGCATCGTGCTGCAGTCCGGCGGGTGCATCACCGTCGCGAGTCGCCCCGGTGGCGGTTCCACGTTCACGATCTACCTACCGGCCACGGCGCGGAGCGAAGCCACGGCGATGGCGGAAGTGCGGCTGCCCGCGCCCGCCGGCGCGCTCGGCACGCGGTCGCTGGTGATGGTGGTCGACGACGAGCACGCGATTCGATTCGCCGCGACGCGGGTGCTGGAGCGCGCCGGCTTTCAGGTCGTGAGCGCGGAGCACGGCCGGCGCGCGATCGAGATCCTCGACGATGCGCGGAGCGCCGGCGGCCGGATGCCCTCGCTCGTGCTCACCGACCTCGCCATGCCCGTGATGGGCGGCCGCGAGCTCGGCGCGACGCTGGCGACGCGCTACGCCGACGTACCGGTGCTCTACATGTCCGCGTATCCCGTCGGCGAGCTCTCGGCGCGCGGACTCGGCGACAGCACCTGGCCGATCGTGCAGAAGCCGTTTGAAGTGGGCGATCTCATCACCGCCGTTCGGGCGCATCTTCGGGCGACGGTCGAGTGTTGAGCGAGCGATAGATCGCGAGCGCGAGCCGGCCACACGGCTCACGCAGCGCACCGACGCGCATGTGGCGCACTGCGCTATTCTTCGCGGTACTGCTGTTACCAGGCTGCGTGGTGTTCACCTGCCACGCGCCGTAGATCCATCCCGGCACGTGTCTACCCGGCGTTCGATGCTCGCGACCTCCGTGTCACGACGCGCCCGGCACTCGTTGCACCGCTAGAAATCCGCGGGCGTAGAACGATCCGTAGACCACGAGCGGCGCCCGCGTGATCAGGGGCAGGTGATACCACCACGAATAGCAGAATCCGGCCGCCGCGAGCGCAATGAGGAGTGCGAGCGCGATCCGGCTGCGGCGGCCGGCGAAGTAGGCGAGCGCGAACGTCAACACGACATCGGCGACGCTGGCGACCGTCGTGCGCGTGACGCGCGGGTCCCGCAACACGAGCACGGCGCAAAAGGCGAGCGACGTGCCGCCGGAGACGATCGCCGCGAGCTGCGCCGCCGCTACGCGCTGCTCGTTCTCGCGCAACGCCGCCCCGCGCAGCGCCGGGCGGCGCACGTCATCGCCTGAGATCACGCGTCGACACGTCGTCTAACGCGGCGCCGCACGTCTCCCGCTTTCCGCTGGCCCCGGGCCACGACCGGGATCGAAGAGCGGTTTGTCCACCTCGGCGAACGGTGCGCGAACCAGCATGATGCGATCGAGCATGACGCCGTCGTGGTGCATCCACACGTTGAGCACGTGCGGTCCGGGTTCTACGATGTTCAGCACGGCGAGCGTGGTATCCGTCATCTGGAACTGGGCGTCCCACTCGAACGCGTCGCGCGCCCAGCCCCAGCCCCCCACTGGAAATCGGCCGAGCCGGTCTGCAAGTCGGACTTCTTCGTTGTCGAGCCCGACGTGAATGCTGCTGCTCGCGCTGTCCGCCGCGGCGCCACGGGCGTACACCGCGTACGTGCCGGGTTGCTGAATCCACACGGTATACCGTAGCTCCGGGGCGGAGGATCGAAATGTCCCCGGCTCGATAACCGTGCCGCGTTTTGGACCGGCGACCACGTATCCATCCCCAGCAAACCCGGCCATGTCGCGCGCAACGGTCCAGGCTTGGCCTCCGCGCGCGACGCTGCTCTTGAAGTGCTCGGCCTCGATCGTCACGCGGCCACCTTCCTCGAGGAACAGTCCCTCCGGCGTGACACCATTCACCCGCACCGTACGCGGGCGGCTTACCACTTGGCCGCTGTTCACGACAAGCTCGAACGCCAGGTCGGCCGGCGCTGTAACAACGAATGAGGTCTGCGCGGCGGTGTCGACGGACAGCCTCACGCGCGGTCCCTCGAGCTGGCGCCACCGATAGCTGAGGGTTCGCCCGGCCGCCGCGCGGCTGGCGCGGCCATCGAGCGTCACGGTATCGCCTACTAGCCGCGTCACCGTGAACCCGGGATGGGCGATGGGCGTCTCGTTCGGCAAGGCGCGCTTCAGGAGTCGGCGCGCGTTCCCGTGATAATACTTTTCCATGACGCTATCAGGTAGCGGCCATCGTTCCGTGAATGGAAGGAACATGTCTAATCGCTGCCGATAGGACTTGAGCCACCGAAACGTGTTCTCCATGTAATCGGTGCCGAACATGACCTGATCCTGATACCGCTCGAAGAATGCGCGCTCGGCCGAGTCGAGCTCAGCAAACTCGACCTTCGGCTGATGCGCTCCTCCCTCCGTATACATGTTCGGGTACTTCTCCAGGATCTCCGCAAGGTACGTTCGATCGCCCGCCGTGCCGGCCCAGTGTGCGCCGATCATCTTGAGTCGCGGATGCTTGCGGAGCACACGCTCCCGCTGAAGCATCAGTACTTCCCAGCGGACGTTCCTGTTCGCGCCGTTGGGCGCCTGGTGCTCACCTTTGTAGGCGCCTCCCAGGTGTACGAGCACAGGAATGTCCAGTCGCTCGGCCGTGCTCCACAACGAGTCGTACGCCGGGGTGTCGAATGGCACGAGCGTGCCCGAGGTGTCTCGCGTCCAGTAGCTGACATTTCCGGCGCCCGCCTGATCCTTGATCTTGAGACCAACGGCGCCGCGGCGCACAGCGTCGCCCAGGAGGCCCGCAATCCACGACGAATAATCCGGACGCCGGCTTCCGATGAAGACGTCGTTGTCGTCGTCGATGGGAACGTTCGCGAACAGCTTGAACCGGGCGGTGTCCGGATACATCGCGATCCGTTCACTCACGCGCTCGCCAAAGATGCCATTCTCGAGGGAGTGGTCCGGTGCCTTGAAATCGACAACGAGCTCGACATGCATGTCGCTCATCGTGCGGGTGAGCTCGTCGAAGTTTGGACGCTTACCCGGCCATGTCTCGACGCCACCAAGATGCGTGTGGATGTCGATGATGGAGAAACGCGGCGGCGGCGCGTGCGGTGGCGCAGCGTCGCGGCAGGCGACGAAAACGCACGCAACAACCAGGCACGCTACGGCCGTGACGGCGAGCCGAACGCGATTCGGTGGGCCGGTCATCGTGGCCGTGCGGACGCGCGAGCCTGCCACGGTCGCAGGATCCAGCGGCGTTCGTCCGGTCGAAGAAAGATGAAGGCGATTCCGCACGCCGCGACGTACGCGCCTGCCCGCCAGGCGATCCCCGGTCCGCCAGCACGCGGGACCCACCAGCCGGCCGCCGCCGTTGCCATCAGCGCCACCGACAGTGGCCATAGCGGTACGAACAGCTGACGGGCACTGTGGGTGCGCAACAAACGCGTTGCCGTCGCCACCAGAATCACGGAGTTGCCGGCGAGAAACGCGAGTCCCACTCCCATCCCTCCTGCTCCCGCGACGAGCCATCGCGCCAGCGCGATCGTGATGAGCTGTCCCGTCACCGTGCTGATGAGAAAACCCGAAAGGTCATCGAACCCGATGAGCAGCGCCTGGTACACGCCGGCCACGAGGAGCACGGCTTCGGCGAGAACGAATACGGTGACGAGCGGGATCGCGTCGAGGAACTTCGTCGAATATAGAAGCCTGAGCCACTGCGACGGGAAGAGGACGATGATCAGCGTCGAGAGCACTACGAGCACGATGAGAATGCGCAGGTATTCCGCGACTGCGGCAATTCGATCGCTCTTTGGGCTGTTCCGATTGACGAGAGGTGTGAGATAGAGCCCGTTGGCCTGATTGAGTACGAGCCGGATAGATACCCCGATCCCATACGCGGCGGCTACGAAACCGGCTTCGATGGCTCCGTGAGTCGAAAGCAGCATCGAGCGGGCGAGGAGGTACGCGAACGGCGACGTGAGCGCGAGGACGTACATCGCCGACGCGAACTTCATGAGCCCGGGCTGCGATCGGAGCGCACGGGCCGCGGCGGCCGTGTTCAGGTTCGTGGGGAGGCCGAGGCCGAGCGAACGGGCGAGGAACCATTGCAGACCCGCGATCGAGATCACGAGCACGATGGCGTTCGCGATGTACAGGCCAACGAGACCGCGGGCTCTCACGCCGATCGCCGCTCCTCCAACGGTCAGGACGGCGATCAGGAACGCTGCAATCGCTGACTCGCGGTGCCGCCCGAGCGCCGCCATCGCGTTGCGCAACAGCGGCGCGATGGCGAACGCCGGCACGCCAAGCAGCGCCATGAGGAGCGCTGAACGATAGGCGGTGAGCCCGTCGCCGAAAAACGATGGACTGATGCTAGCGATCCCCCCACCGATCGTGGCGGCCACGGTCGATGCCAGGACGAGCAGCACAACGAGTGCGCCGTAGATACCGCGCGTTTCGGCGGCGCCGGCCTCGCGCGCTCGCGCGAGGAACTTGAGGCCGACGAACGGAATGCTGAGCGACCCGAGTTGCGCGACCAGTGAGACCACCTGGTCGATGACGCTCGCCACGCCGACGCCGGCGGGACCCAGCAGCACCGCGAGCACCTTCGTCCGAGCCAGTCCGGCGAGCATCGTGAATACCTGGATGCCGCCGAGCGCCAGAATGGCCTGGAGGGGGCGGAACGAGGGCTCGGGAACTGGATCAGCCGCCTCCGGTGCCCCTACCCCCATAAATGCGCGAGACCCCGCTCCCGCACGTGTTCCTCGATGTCGCCAATGAAGCGATCGGCGAACGCGTCGGGTGAAAACTGACGGAACTGTGCGGACGCGAGATAGTCACGGCCGGCAACCCGCATCTCTTCGTACTCGGCCTCGGTGATCGAATCGAGAAATCGTTGCATCTCGTGATAGTCCGCGAACCGGCGCGCGTCGATGTAGCAATTCGGATCCACCGCGTCCCCAATGTCTGGCGCTCCCAAGTAGATGGGTACGACGCCGGAGTACAGACAATCGAACAGCTTCTCCGTGATCCATCCGTCGAGAACCATGTTCTCGTAGCAGATCGCGAATCGATAGCGACTCATCGCTTCGTGCTTGTCATCGACCGGCCCACGCCACGTCTGCCGCACCGCGTCGCCGAACTCCGCGTCCATCTCACCGAGTCCGGTTTCCCAGAGCCGCCCCCACAAGTCGATGCCACCATTCGACGCGAAGTGCTTGAGCGCGCGCAGTCTCTCCGTGTACAGCTCTCCGGCGGCGAGGACTGCCCGCTTGTTGCTGTTCACGATGATGATGCCGTGTCGATCGCGCCGGCTCCAGTGCGGCTCGACCACGCGGTCGAACGGCATCGGAATTCGGAAAGGCTGGAGCACTGGAACGTTGGGCACGAATGGTCGCAGCTGCTCGGAGCTCGTCCACGAATAGATCGTGCGAAAATGGTGGGCAAGCTCCGGTGTTGCTTCGTACATCGTGGGATCGACGACGACGACTTCGAACAGATAGAACGCATTGATCAGAACATCGTCGCGATCCAGGAGCGCCTGATATCCGTCGTGAATGCCGAACGAGACGTAGACGTTGGCCCCGCGCCGGTTCGGCGACGCCTTGCCCGCCTCGGCGAGATAGTCCGCGGTATCGAGCGTCACACCACGGGCCGCCAGTCGCTCCTTGAGCCGGAACCACGGTATCATCGCGCCATCGCGGTTGAACCGCAATCGAGGATCGAACAGCTGATTTCCGTAGAAATGTCGCGAGAACGGATCGAGAAATACTCGGATGCTGGGAGCGCGTGCACTGGCGCGCTGCAGCGCCGCTTCGTTGCCAACGACCGGGAGAGCCGGGGTAGCCGCCCCATTGGTCGCCGCCACGCCGAGCGACTCTGCCGCGGATGTCGACGGCGGCGCGAGATCGTCCGGGGGGAAGCGACGGAATCGTGCGAAGTAGACGAGGCGACGGGCAAGCGCGTTCGTACCGCTTGCCGCGGCGACCCGCACGAGCGTACGGAGCGCGAGCACTCTCGTGACCTGTGCGCGACGCGAAGAACGGAGCAGCGGCCGCACGAGCGAGGCATTGAGCAGCGCAACGGCTTTGAGCCGATCGCCCAGCACGAACGCGTTCGCGGCGCGCTCCGCCTCGTCGCGCACTCGCCACACCCGGTAGCACGTCAGCGCCTCCGCGCTCACGTGCGCACGGATACCCGGCCGCGAGAGATGCCGATCCATCGCGGCGAAGAATATCTCCGGTTCCGTGCGCATCCGCTCGTACTGCTTCGACCACTGAGCCGCGTAGTGGCGATAGCTCATCAGGTACTCGTGTACCAAACCGATGCGCCACTCGATCGAGAGTCGCGTCCACATGTCCAGATCGGCCGCGATTCCGAATCGCGATTGATCGAACCCGTCTACGGCGTCGAACGCCGCTCGACGAAACATCACGGATGGTGTGCGCAGAAACGTGTTCTTGTGACGGAGCAAGCTCTCTACCAGCAGCGCGGCATCGAACACCCGCGTGGTCTCGAGCTCAGCTGGCAACTGCAACCGCCCGTACTCGCGTCCCGCCTCGTCGATGAATCGGTCGAGACAGAAGACTGCCCCCACCTCGTCGTGCTCCAACAGAAACGCCAGCTCGCGTTCGACGATCGTCGGGTCGTAGACATCGTCGGCGTGATAGATGGCGACGTATTCGCCGCGGCTCTCACGCACCGCGCGGTTCATGGCCCCGTAGCCGCCAAGCGTCTGCTCGTTTCGCAGATAGCGAACGCGCGCGTCGCCCGTACCTCGAGCGATCGTTGCCGTTCGGTCGGTGGATGCATCGTCGCATACGAGCACCTCGATCGCGCTATGCGATTGCGCGCACACCGACGCCAGCGCTCGAGCAAGGAAGCGCTCGGCGTTGTAGGCCGGGATGACGATAGAAACCAGCGGGGAGGATGTGGTCATGTGAAGCTGTTGATGCTGTGAGCATGGCAAGCGAGGGACGGCGCCCCGCAAGTCGCCAGTTCCATGCCCTTGCTCGACGGTGCCCCCACTATACAGTTGGGTCGCTGCTGTTGCGATATCGCAACGATGTGTGCTTCCAGCGCTCCTCCGCGCCCTCTCTGGGCGGGCCTCGCGAATGCCGAGTCGTGCATGCATCTTGCTCACTGGGTGCCGGGCTGCGTCCGTCTTGGCGAGCGGGTCGCGAATATTCGAAATCCACGCGTTCTCTTGAACGCGTGGTCGCCATCTATGGGGAGCGAGAGTCAATGAAACGAGCGGTCGTGTGCGGAGCAGGCGGCTTCATCGCGGGTCACCTCGTCAAGCGCCTCAAGCGCGACGGTTACTGGGTGCGCGGTGTCGATATCAAGGAACCGGATTTCGCACCCACCGCGGCTGATGAGTTCCGCATCCTGGACTTGCGAGACATGGCGCAGTGTCGCGAAGCGCTCCAACCCGCAGAAGGGCACGTCATCGACGAGGTCTACCAGCTGGCTGCGGAAATGGGCGGGATGGGCTTCATCAGCACCGCCGAGTGCGAGATCATGCGCAACAGCGCGCTCATCAATGTCAACATGCCGCAAGCGGCGGCCGAGGCGGGCGTCAAACGCTATTTCCTGTCCTCGTCCGTCTGCGTCTACCGCGACATGGCTGTCGGCGAAGCCGAAATGACGGAGGACGAGGCGTATCCTGCCCATCCCGACAACGAATACGGATGGGAGAAGCTCTTCGCCGAGCGCGTTGCACTCGCCTACGGGCGGCGCCACGGCACTGCGGTGCGTGTCGCGCGATTCCAGAACTGTTACGGTCCCGACGGCACGTGGACCGGCGGACGTGAGAAAGCGCCCGCGGCCATCTGTCGCAAAGTCGCGGAAGCGGAGGACGGTGGCTTTGTCGAGGTGTGGGGTGATGGGACTGCGGTTCGCTCGTACATCTATGTCGATGACCTGCTCGACGGAATCGTGCGGCTGATGCGATCCGATCTGGAGGCGCCCGCGAACATCGGGAGCCCGGAATACGTGAGCGTCCGCGAGCTCGTCGAGGCTGTGATCAATCTGAGCGGCAAGCAGATCGAAGTGCGCTATGTGCCGGGGCCTGTCGGCGTCCAGTCGAGGAACTTCAGTAACGCGCGCATCTATTCGCTGGGGTGGCAGGCGGAGACGTCGCTCCGTGAGGGCATCGGTGTGACGTATCGGTGGATCGAACAACAGGTGCGCGATCGACTCGCTACGGCGGGCGATGGCTCATGGCGCGCCGACGATACCGCGCGCCGTTAGGCGGAGGTGCCGCCTGACACCGCCGTCGATGCGGAAACCGCGCGTGCTGGTCCTGGCACGCAACTATCCGAACAACGCCTTCCCAACGCTCGGGCTGTGGACAGAGCGGCTCGTGATGGCGTCGTCGGCTGTTGCGCAGCCGACCGTCGTTGCCCCGGTGCCGTATGCGCCGCCGTTCGTGCCGCTCGCATCGATTCGACGATTCCGATCTGTCGAGCGCGTGCGAACCGAAGCCGGGATCGCGGTGCATCACCCCCGCTTCGCCGCGGGACCGGGACAATTGCTGCACGCGTTCGATGCGCACATCGGCCACGCCACGCTGCGCAAGGCCATCGTTGCCCTGCATCGTGTCCAACCGTTCGACCTGATTCATTCGCATTTCATCTACCCTGAAGGCGTGATCGCCAGCCGCATCGGCACAGAGCTCGGCATCCCCGTCGTCTCGACCGAACACGCGATGTGGCGACCGTGGCTCGATCGTCATCCGGCCGTCCGCCGCCAGGTGGAGCGTGCGCTCCCGCGCATCGCGCGCATCACCGCCGTGAGCGAAGCGCTGCGTTCGAGCATCCGCGAGTTGTTTGGTGATGCGGTGCCGGTCGATGTCATACCCAACGTGGTCGACGAGCACATCTTCGTTGCTCCGCGCCCAGATGAGGTTCGCGATCCTCAACACTTGCTGTTCGTCGGCCTCATTCGCCGCGTGAAAGGGCTCGATGTTCTGATTCGCGCTCTCTCCCATCTGCTCTCCGACTGTCCGGACCTCCGGCTGTCCGTGGCCGGCGGCTCGTTTTACCGGGCGTACGAACGCGACGCGGCGGAGGTTCGGGCGCTCGTGCGAGCGCTTGGGTTGCAGGATCGCGTGACATTTCTCGGCGAGGTTCCGCCGGCGGGCGTGGCAGCGCTCATGCGCCGCAGCGCGCTGCTCGTCGTGCCCAGTCGGCGAGAAACGTTTTCCCTCGTGACAGCCGAGGCCCTCGCGTCTGGTACGCCTGTCGTCGCGACGAGATGTGGCGGTCCCGAAGAGATCATCACGGCGGAGACCGGCGAGCTCGCGGATGTCGACGATGCCGCGTCGCTCGCGGTCGCCATTCGGTCCGCGCTGGGTCGATCATTCGATCGCGGGAGCCTTCGCCGCTACGCCGTTGACCGTTTCGGCGTGGCCGCTGCCGCGGAACGACTGGGACTGCTGTACAGCCGCGTCGCTGGCGTCGCTCGGTCGGGCGCTGTCGGTGTACACCCCAACGAGGTTGCACGGCGGGGCACCGCGCCGGACCATCTCGAGTCGGCGACTGCCGACGGAAGACTGTGATGCATTGGGGTGTCGACGCGCATCGACTCGCCGGCCAGCGACTCGGCGTTGGGCGCTACATCGAGTATCTGGTCAAGCACTGGCGCTCGATGATGGAGACAGGCGACCGTTGCACGCTCTTCACTCGCGAGCCGTATGACGGTTCGGGATGGGAACCCTCTCCGTCTATCGACGTGCGCGCGTTTGCGTCGACCCTTCCACCGAGCATGTGGCAACACGGTCTGATGCCGCGATTCACGCGCGGCATCGACGTGCTCTTCTGTCCGAGCTATTCGGTCCCCTTCACGTATACCGGAAAGTGCGTCGTCGCGATTCACAGCATGAACGAGGTCGAGAGCGGAGCGCACCCGTGGTGGTACAGGGCGACGTACAGCAAATTGTCTCGCTTCAGCGCCGACCGTGCTGACCGCATCATCGTACCGTCCGAGAGCACGCGACAGGACCTCGAACGTTCTTACGGCGTTCCCAGCGAGAAGATCGATATCGTCGTTCAGGGCGCGGATGAATCGTTTCGGCCAATCACCGACGAAGCCGCGAAGCGCGCAACGCGCATCCGCTTCCTCGGGACCGATCGGCCCTACATCGTTTTCGTCGGCAAGCTTTCCACGCGACGAAATATTCCCACGTTGATTGAAGCGTTCGCGATCGTGAAGCGACGAACATCATTGCCGCACGCGCTCTTGCTGGTGGGACCGAACCACGTCGGCATCCCGCTCGAGAGCCTGATTGCCCAGCACGGTGTGCAGGGCGACGTCATTCAGACCGACGGCAAGTTCGCGAGTCATCTCGAGGTTCCACCGGTGTACGCGTCAGCGGACCTGTACGTCAACGCGTCGTCGTACGAAGGCTTCTCGATGACACTCGTCGAGGCGCTGTCGTGCGGCACGCCGGTCGTGACGGTGAATCGGTCCGCCCTCGCGGAAATCGCGGCAGGCGCGGCAGAATTCGTCGAGGAACCAACGCCGGAGGCGCTGGCCGACGCCATCGAACGGGTGTTGACGGATCCCGTACTCAGCAAGTCATTGGGAGAGCGCGGGTACCGGCGCGCCGATGCGTTTCGCTGGGACGTGACGGCTCGTCAAACGCTGGACGTGCTGCGGCGTGTCGCTGCGTGACCAGCTCGGCGCCTAACGTGGAACCGCTAGCGGGACGCCGCGTTCTGGTCACTGGCGCGGCCGGCTTTCTCGGGTCGCATCTCGTTCCTCGCCTCATCGATCGCGGAGCGGAAGTCTGTGCGCTCGATCGTGCGGGGGCGCGGCGCTGGGACCTGATCGAGCGCGCTGGCGTTGCCGCGTCCGTGCGCGCTGACGTGCGGAGCCTCGCGGAAGCGGTGCACGATGGCGTCCTCGGTCCGCTCGACACGATCATTCACCTCGCCGCCGTCGGTGTCCTCGGCGAAGTACCCGACGTTCGCGAGCTGGTAACGACGAACGTTGATGGCACGGTGGCGGTGTTGCTCGCGGCGCGGCGATTGCGCGCGCGGCTGATCTACTGCGGTTCCTGCTTCGAATACGGTGCCGGCGCCCGGTGGACGGAGGACGCGCTGCCCGCGCCCACGACTGAATATGGCGCCGCAAAAGCAGCGGGCTGGCTGATCGCGCAGGCGTTTTCCCGTCGAACGGGCTTGGAGCTCGTATCGCTTCGTCCCTTCTCGATGTACGGGCCGATGGAGCCGCCCGGTCGGCTGATACCGTCGGTCGTTAGGCACGCCCTCGCCGGACGACCGATCGACCTCACACCGGGCAATCAGGCCCGCGACTTCGTGTACGTCGAGGATGCCGCCGACGCGTTCATCGCGGCGGCCACCACGGACACCGCGGTTGGTGGTACGTTCAATGTGTGCACGGGGAGCGCCGTCACGGTTCGCGACATCGTGCGCCGCGTGCTGCAGTCCACGGAAAGCGCGTCGATCGCCCAATTTGGCGCGCTGTCGTACCGACCGACCGAACGCCCGGTGCTCTCAGGCGACCCTTCCCGAGCCGAGCAGATTCTTGGATGGCGCGCTCAGGTGTCGCTCGATGAGGGCCTCGCCCGCACGATCGCCTGGTTCCGCACCGTCGGCGCCGGTCTTCCCGAGTATCTGCTGGCCGACGCTACCACCGGCCGATGACTTGAACTCCAGC
>JBDUCS010000264.1:0-5909 GCA_040003335.1 Gemmatimonadaceae bacterium
GGTCGGATCTCGATCTTTGTGCCGTTCGGGACGGCGCGCCAAATCTCCTCGATTTCCTCGTCGGTGACGGCAATGCAGCCGGCCGTCCAGTCCATGTTGCGGTGGGCGGCGCCGATGAAGGAGAACTTGGGCGGGAGACCGTGGATCATCACGTCGCCGCCGGGCGATTCGCCGCGCTTCGCGGCGCGCGCGCGGTGCGCGGCGTCGGGATACGAGATGTGCAGCGCGAGGTGAAACTGGCTCCGCTCGACCCGGCTATCGATCGTGTAGACGCCTTCGGGTGTCCGGTCATCACCCGCGCGCTGTTTGTCCCCAACGGGGCTGGCGCCGAGGGCGACGTAGTACGTGCGGATGGCGCGACCGCCGTGGTAGAGCGTGAGGCGATGCGCTTGCTTTTCGACGACGACGCGATCGGCGACAGAGGGCGCGGGCGTCGTGCGCGGCCGCTCGGCGGCACGCACGGCGCCCGAGGTGTCCGCGGCGAGGAACGAGGCGAGGATGAGGGCGATCACCATCGTCGTGATCTTCCAGCGAGAGGCTAGGCGGGAAGCTCGACCGTCGGACCGGACGGCGAGCCGGGCTGCGGGGAATAGACGTCGAAGTCCGGCCCAAGTCACCAGCGCGCCGGGCCGTCGCTTACCTATATGGCAGCAGGCACGGCGGCTGACAAGAGCCGCGCGGCGCGGACGAGAAACCGTGTCGAACGGACCGCATCTTCGAGTATCGGCAGGATGTTGGTGAAAGGGGCGACGATTCACCGAATCGCCGCCCCACTTTGTTTTCCCTAATTTTTCTCGCCGTATCAAGGCTTGCGGAACAACCCTCTCAACTTCTTCTTCGCCGCTTCGGCCGCGGCGTCCTTGGCCGCATCCTTCGTCATGTCGGCGGCGGACTTCGCCGAGTCGATGCCCTTGCCCATCGCGCCGTTGGCGCCCGGCGCGCCGTCTACGCCGGCGGCAGTTGGCAGATCGACCGTCGTGTAGTCGGACGGAATCTCGAATACCGATGCCGGCACGTCGGCCTTGCTGATGCTCGTGATCTCGTACGTCATGTTGTTCGTGCGCACGTTGCCCTTGTCGTCCGTCGACGAGATTTCCATGACGGTCTTGAGCGGCACACCGTTCACCTTCTTGAACGCCTCCGACGACTGCCGGCTCAGCTCGGCAAACGCGTTCGCGTTGCCGAGCATGCGGCCCATGGTCTTCGACATGTCGGTGAACGGATTCTTGAGGTCGGCGAGTCCGCCCGCGACGTACATGTCGCTCGAGGTCTTGCTGTTGGTCGACGAGCCGCGGCCGAGCACGCTCATCTTCATCGAATAGCTCTGCGTCATGTGCCACTTCGTGGTCGGATAGCCGAGGAGCGTACCGCCGGATCCGACCTTCTCGATGTCGGTCTTGAGGTCGTTGATCTCCATCTTGATCATGGAGCTGGCCGCGGTCATCAGCCCGCCCATCGCATCGGAGCCGAGTGTGAAGTACTGCTTCTTGTCGGGATCGACGATCGTCATCGAGCCGTCGGTCTTGACGACGATGTAGCCGGACTTGCCGCCGAGCATCTGCAGACCGCCCTGGCTGCCGGGCTCGAAGTCGATACGCGCCTGCCCGCCGGCGACTTGGCCCTTGCCCGCGGTCGGCTTGGCCTGCGGCATGTCCGAGGACATCCGAAACGTGTAGACGATGCCCGAAGTGACGGTGCGCGGCGTGGGGGGCGCGCCGGCCGGCCGCGCCGCGATGGCGATGGCCGGGACCGCGAGCACGAGCACGGCGCGCGTGGCGTAGCGTGAGAAACTGAGTGACATGTATTTTCTCCAATGCGAGACGGAATTTTGTGAAGGTATCGCCGGGCGCGCCGGCGGCAAGAGCCGGCTACGGTCGCGCGCGCTCGTAGACGACGCGTCCGCCGACGACGGTGAGCGTCACGCGCGCGTCGCGAATCGCCTCGAGCGGCGTTCGTGTGATATCGCGGTCGATCAGCACGACGTCGGCCAGCATCCCGCGGGCGATCGTGCCTTTGCGTGTCTCGTCGAACGACGCGTAGGCCGCTCCGCTGGTGTACGCGCGCAACGCCTCCTCGACACCGATCTTCTGCTCGGGCACCCAGCCGCCCGGATGCTTGTCGTCGAGCGTACGCCGCGTCGTCGCGGCGTAGATTCCCTCGAGCGGCGTCGGCGGCGCGACGGACCAATCGCTCCCAAACGCCAGTCGCGCGCCGGCATCGAGCAGCGACCGGAACGCGTACGTGGTCTTCGCGCGCTCGGCGCCGATCACCTTGTCGGCCCAGCGCCCGTCGTCGATCGCGTGATACGGCTGCATGCTGGCGATCACGCCAAGCTGGGCGAATCGCGGAAGATCTGCCGGCGCGATATGCTGCGCGTGCTCGATGCGGAAACGGCGGTCATGGTCGCCGTTCTCTTTTTCCACCCGTTCATAAATGTCGAGCTGCGTTCGGATCGCGCGATCGCCGATCGCGTGAACGATCACATGCAAACCGGCCTTGTCGGCGCCTGAGGTCCAGGCGTACAGGTCCGCCGGCGTGTTGACCAACAGTCCCGTGTCGGATGGCGCGTCCGTAAAGGGCGCGAGCATCGCCGCCGTGTGACTGCCCAACGAGCCGTCGACGAAACCCTTGAGGGCGCCGATGCGCAGCCACGCATCACCCTTGCCGCGCGCGGCGACCGTGTCGCGCAGGCGCTCCCACGTCGACAGCGGCACGGCGGCGTAGATGCGCGTCGTGAGGCGGTGCGCCGCGCGCGCGCGCTCGAACGTGGCCACGTCGTCCCACGATCCCATGTTGTGCACGCTCGTTACGCCCCGCTCGGCGACGTACTTCATCGCCGCGTCGAGGGCGCGGTCTTTGAGGTCGACCGCGGGGTCGGGGACCGCGCGGTCGATCAGCGATTGCGCGTTGTCCTTGAAGACGCCGGCCGGCGCGCCACCCGCGTCGCGGACGATCGTCCCACCGGCCGTGTCCCTGGTGGCCGCGGTGATTCCGGCGGCGCGCATGGCGGCCGAGTTGGCGACGGACATGTGGCCATCGAGCCGCGTGACCCACACCGGATGATTCGGCGTCACCGAATCGAGCCACGACGCGCGCGGCAGCTCGCCGCCCCATTGCTCGTGATCCCAGTCGCCGTTGACGATCCACGTGGCGGCGGGAACGGTGGCGGCGAACGCCTTGATGCGCGCCGTGAACTCCGCCGGGGTCTTCGCATCGCGCAGCTGGACCGACGAGAGGCCGAAGCCGGCGGAGACGAAGTGCACGTGCGCATCGATGAAGCCGGGGACGAGCATCTGCCCCTTGGCATCGATGACCCGCGTACCGACGCCGGCCATCTTGCGCACTTCGGCGCTCGTGCCGACGGCGGCGATGGTGTCGTCGTGGATCGCGACCGCATCGGCCCACGGCCGTTTCGCGTCGCCCGTCCAGACGCGCGCGTTGACGATCGCCAGCGTCACCTTTCCCTGCGCTCCGTCCGGAGCGCGGCACCCGACGACGGCGAGTGAGCAGACGACCGCGATGAGAGAGCGTAGCATTCGGTGATCGGTGATCGGTGATCGGCGTTCGGGAAGGGCGGAATCCGGCCGGCGGCGGGCACCGAACACCGAACACCGGTCACCGATCACCGCCGCTCGGTCGCGTCGCGGATGTCGAGCAGGATCTCCAGATAGAGCTGCTCGCGGCGATAGGCGAAGTCGAGCGTGGCCATCTGCGACGCGTCGTCGACGGTCTTGGCGCGCTCGAACGCCTCGCGATACATGTCGTCGAGGTTGGCGAGAATGCGGTCACGGGAGCGGGACATGCGAGTAGTCTCGAGAGCTCGGGGAGTGAGCCGCGGTGGCTCGTCGGTGGCGCGCAGGCGCGGCGTGTCGATTCCATCGAGCAGAAATCGTTTCGCCAAACCCATCATGGCGCGGCGCGAGTTGAGAGGGTCGGTCATTGCAACGTGAGCAGCTCTTCGCGCGCGACGAGCATCGGTGTGTGTACTGCGGCCAGACGTTCGACGACGTCGACCTGACCGTCGACCACGTGCAGCCGCGCGTGCGCGGTGGTGACCGCTCGGGGGGCAACTTAGTGACGGCGTGCAAGGGGTGCAACACGCTGAAGGGGCACCGCCGGCTCGCCGAGTTTCTCGCCGAGGTACCGGAGGCGCGGGCGAACTTTTTTCTTCACGCGAACTTTGTGTGGCCGCGACTCCTCAGGGACGTGACGGAGCAGCTGCAGACAAGAGAAGAGAAAAAATAGACGACGTCGGAAGCCGGGGACCGCCGTTGTCCTCTATTTTTTCTTTTCTCGCCGCGCCCTCATGGCTCGCTCGGAGAAAGCCGATGAAACACGGCTTCCGTCACGATTTGTCCACCCTTGAGATGCTCGACCACGATTCGGTCGAGCAGCTTTGGCGTGACGCCAGCGTACCACACGCCCTCCGGGTACACGACCACAACCGGCCCGCCGGCGCAGACACCGAGGCAGGGCGTCTCGCCGCGCTTCACGCGATCGGGGCCGAACAGCAGGCCCTCGCGCTGCAGCAGCAGCGGAAGACGCTCGTACAGGTCGCGGCCGCGGCGATCGGGCGAGCAGAATCCGCCGGTGCAAACGAGCACGTGTCGGGCATACGGATCCATCGCGGCGGCTGGCATCGGGCAGGCAAGCTCGCACGGCGCGCCGCGGTTGACAACGGTCGCCGCGCGCGTAGCTCACGCGCGATGGACCTCCGGCAGCTCGGCCACGACGGGCTCACCCTCACGGTCGTGCGCGCCACGACCGCGACGAAGCCGCCCGTGCTGATGGTGCATGGGATTCTGGCGAGCGCTTGGTACTTCGAGAAATACCAGCGCTTTTTCGCTGCGCGCGGTCACGACGCCTACGCCGTGAACCTGCGCGGACGCGAAGGGAGCCGGATGCCCGCGCGCCTCGGCCGCGTTTCGCTGCGCGACTTCATCACGGACGCCGCAGACGCGGCGGCGATGATCGCCGGCGCCGGCGCGCCGCCGATCGCCATCGGTCACTCGATGGGTGGCCTGATCGTACAAGCGCTCGCCGAGCGCGGGGCGGTGCGCGCGGCGACGCTGCTCTGTTCGGCGCCGCCGCGCGGCATCGCGCTGGTGAGCCTCAAGCTGGCGTTGAAACAGCTCAAGTATGCACCGGCGATCGTGCTCTCGCGGCCAATCGCGCCGTCGGCCGACGACATGAAGTCGATGGCGCTCTCCCACGTTCCACCGGACGAACGCGCCGAGCTCTCGCGCCGGTTCGTGCCCGACAGCGGCCGTGTGGCGCGCGAGCTGTCGATCGGCGCCATCTCCATCGATGCGCGGCGCGTGCGCTGCCCGCTCCTCGTCGCCGCTGCGCGCGAGGACCAGCTCGTGCCCGCCGCTGTCGCCGTGCGGCTCGCAAAGAAGTATGACGCGCCGCTCCGGATGTACGACGGGCACGGACACTTCATCATGTGGGAGCCCGGATGGGAGCGGCCGGCGGCGGACATCGCGAATTGGATGGACGGTTTGCCGCCACGCGCATAGGAATCGAATTCGAGTTTCTGACCCGCGATATCTCGCCGTGTTCACAATCGACGATCCTACTCTTTCTCCTTGTTGTCACCCGGTGGAGCTAGATACCGGTACGCGTCCACCGGCCGGCCGCCGATGAGGTGTTCCCGCAAGATTCGCTCGGCGCCGTGCACGTCGACGTGGTGATACCAGACGTCGTCGGGATAGACGACGACCATCGGGCCGTGGCCGCACTGGTTCATGCATCCGGCGTGGTTGATGCGCACAATCCCCTTGAGCCCAGCCTCGGCCGCCCCGCGCTTGAGCGTGGCGTGCACGGCGTCGGCACCAGCGTTGGGGCAGGTGCTACCTGACGTGCAGACGAAAACATGGTGGCGGTACTGGGACACTGGATTTCAGGGT
>JBDUCS010000265.1:0-5890 GCA_040003335.1 Gemmatimonadaceae bacterium
CGGCGTCGACGTCGAGCCGACGGCGGGAGAGCCGCTCTCTCGCACGGTGCTCGAGCGCTGCTGCACGCCGCGCGAGGTAGACCGACTGTGCGCGATGCCCGCGGAGCAGCGGCACGCCGCATTCGTCGAGCTGTGGACGCGGAAGGAGGCGCTGCTCAAGGCGACCGGTCAGGGACTGCGGCGAGAGCCAAACACGCTCTCGGTGCTCGACGACGACGACCGCTCGATCGCCGACGACGCGAGTTGGTCGTACCGCGCGCTCGACCTCGCTGCCGGCCATGCCGGAGCAGTCGCCGCGCGCGGCGCCGGGTGGCGGCTCGCCTGCTGGGAGCTCGCGCCGTGCTCATGAGCGCCGCGCGATTGAGGCGAGCGGTCGCGCGCCGCCTGCTGCGCGCCGCGGAGTCGCGGCTCCCGGCGTCGCTCGTGCGGCCTCGCTATCTGCAGCACATTCGGCTCGGCGCGCGGGACCTCGAGGGTACGGTCTTCAAGTTGGCGTCGACACCGGAAGAGCGAGAGGGCGCGTTTCGGCTCGTGCACGACAGCTACACGCGAAAGGGCCTCCTCGATTCGGCGCCGACCGGTCTCAAGGTGACGCCGTACGACGTGATGCCGTCGACGGCGATCTTCATCGCCATGCGCGGCGGCGCGGTCGTCGGCACGCTCTCGCTGATCGAGGACGGCCCACTCGGCCTGCCGATGGATGACGTCTTCCCGCACGAGACGGAGCGCGTGCGCCGTCGCGGTGGACGCCTCGCGGAACTGAGCGCGTACGCGATCGACCCGTCGGTGCGCGGACGTGCCACGTCGCTCATGTTGTACAATCTCATGTTCCGCTGGGTGTGGTGGCATCGCTACACGCAGGACATCGTGATCGCCGTGCACCCGCGCGTGACGCGCTTTTACGAGGTGGTGCTGCTGTTCGATCGCCTGCACGCGCGCGCGTCGTACCACCGCTTTCACAATGCGCCGGCCGAAGCGCTGCACCTGAATCTGCGCGGCATCTGGCCGCGATTCGAGAAGTTGTACGCGAGAAAGTCCGGCGGGCTGCCGGATGCGCCGCGAGGGGATGCGCTGAATCTCAGCGACTTTTTCGGATATCGGGAGTTCGCCGAGATTCAGTTGCCCGCCCAACCCGAGCACGGCGAGCCCACCTTGCCGCCGGCGTGGCGCGACGACGAGATCGAGCGCTTTGTGCGCACGCGCCGCCACCATTTCTCAGGACTCGATGCGGAGACGCGGCGACTGTTGCGCGAGGCGCATCCGTCGCTGACCGGCATGCTCGCCGATCCGCCGCGCCCCGAGCGCGAGCGCCGTGCCGCCGCGGAAGCGAGCGAGCGGCGGGCGTCCGGCACGCCGCCGTACCTGCTCGACACGCTCCCGACAACGTGACGGCGACCGCTCCACTGCCGCGTGCGACCGCGCGCCCCGCGCCTCGAGACGCGTTGCGTGCGGCGCTCGAGCACATCACCGGCGCGCTGTACGTGACCGACGACGACGCGGCGCTCGCGCGCGCCGCCCGATCCACGGTGCCGGAAGGAACGCGGCCGGCGCTGATCGTTCGTCCGTCGACGCGCGATGAAGTGGTGGCAATCGTGTGCGCCGTCGCCGCGCAGGGCGGGACGGTCTATCCGGTGAGCGGCGGGCGCAATTGGGGCTACAGCGATGCGTGCGCGCCGGAGGATGGCGCGGTGCTGGTCGACCTGTCTCGCATGAGCCGCATCGTGGAGGTGAACGCGTCGCTCGCCTACGCGGTGATCGAGCCTGGCGTGACGCAGGGCGCGCTCGCGGCGCACCTGCGCGCGCACGACGTCCCGCTGCGGATGGATGCCACGGGCGCGGGGCCGGATGCCAGCATCTGCGGCAACGTGCTGGAGCGCGGCATCGGCTACGGTGCGTACGGCGATCGCGGCGCGCACGTCGGCGCGCTCGAGGTCGTGCTCGCCGACGGCAGCGTGCTCGAGACGGGCGTCGCCGCGTACGGCGGCGCGCGGGCGACGCACGTGCGCGACGCGGCGATCGGCCCGTCGCTCGATGGCCTGTTCACGCAGAGCGGCTGGGGCATCGTGACGCGGCTGACGATCTGGCTGCAGCCCGAGCCGCGCCACACGAGCTACCTCTTTCTCGAGCTCCGTGAGCCGCGCTCGATCGGCAGGCTGCTGGCGGCGCTGCGCGATTTGCGACTGCATGGCGTGCTCCCGGGCGTCGTGCACGTCTACAACGAGATGCGTCTTTTGGGCGGCGTGATGCGGCGGCCCGTGATGGCGGATGATGGAACGCCGCTCGCGCGCGATGTGGCGATGGAGGCGGGCTACGGTGCGTTGACGGAACGCCTCCTCGCGCGGCACCGGCTGCCCGCGTGGACCGGCAGCGCGGTGATCACCGGCGCGAGCCGTGCCGAGGTGGCGGCGAAACGGCGCGCGATCAAGCGGCGGTTGTCGCGCCTAGGCGTACGCACCACCGTCGTCAGCGACTCGGTCGTCGCGACGGGCGCGCGCCTGCGCGCGATGCTGCCGTCGTGGCGCCTCTTTGACCCGTTCCGTGCGACGTGGGACCGGATGATGCTCGGCGTCCGCCTGCTGCGCGGCGAGTCGTCCGTCCAGTCACTGTACGGCGCCGGCTGGCGCGCGCGCACGAGCGATGCGAGCGGCGCGCGCGATCCGATCGAGAGCGGCGCCGGCATCACGTGGGTGGCGCCGCTCCTGCCGGCGGACGCCGAATGCGCGAACGAGGTCAACGAGATCGCGCGCACGGTGCTGCACGCGCACGGCTTCGAGCATCAGGTGACCTTCACGCTCGTCACCGAGCGCGCAGCGACCGCCGTCGTGAGCATCTGCTTCGACCGCGCCGACGCGATCGAGTGCGCGCGCGCGGCCGCCTGCCACGATGCGCTGGTGCGCGCGTTCCTGGATCGCGGCTACGTCCCCTATCGCGGCGGTCACCGCGCCCGCGAGATGGCCCGCGCCGCGGCTCCGGTCTACTGGAATGCGCTCGATCGGGTGCGGATCGCGATCGATCCGGATGGAGTCATTTCGCGCGGGCGGTGAGCTCTCACTCTCACCCTACAAGACGGCGTTGGTCTTCCCGCTCTTCACGACCAGATTCTCAATGAAGAACTCCATCATGCGATCCGCGTTGATGCCCGAATGCCCGGCGTCCGGACCCACCTGCACCTCGAAGCTCTTGCCGGCGCGCTGCAGCGCTTGGATCAGCTGCATCGCGTTCGACGGGTGCACGTTGTTGTCGGCCGTGCCGTAGTAGAGCATCAGCCGGCCCTTGAGCTTGTCGGCGTACGTCATTGCGCTGCCCATGTCGTAGCCGGATTGGTTCTCCTCCGGAATCCACATGTAGCGCTCGGTGTAGATGGTGTCGTAGTTGCGCCAGTCGGTCGGCGGCGACGACGCGCTCGCGGCGGCGAAGACGTCCGGGTAGCGGAGGAGCGCCATCGCCGACGCGTAGCCGCCGTACGATGTGCCGTAGATGCCCACGTGCTCCTTGTCGACGTACGCGCGCGTGCCGAGCTCCTTCACGCCCGCCGCCTGGTCGTCGATCTCGACGGTGCCGAGCTTCTCGTAGATCGCGTCGAGGAAGCGCTTGCCGCGGCCGGCGGCGCTGCGTGAGTCGAGCGAGGCGACGAGAAAGCCGTATTCGGTGAGGCGGTTCGGGAGCGTGAAGTTCTCGGTCGCGCCGTTCGTCGCCGGTCCGCCGTAGACGGAGATGAGGAGCGGATACTTCTTGCGCGGATCGAAGTTCGACGGAAAGTGCAGCATGCCGTGCAGCGTGGTCGTGCTGTCGGCCGCCTTGTAGGTGAACAGCTCGACGTGCTTCAAGCCGAGTGCGTGGAATTTCGACGTGTCGCTCGTCGCCAACTCGGCGAGGGTCCGGCCGCTCACGTCCATCAGCCGCGTAACTGGCGGCTGATCATGCGTCTGCGACACGTCGACGTACGAGCGCCCGTCGGGGGCGACGCTGATGATGTGGTTGAACGCGGGATCGGTAAGGCGGCGGTCGCCCTTGCCGTCGAGTCCCACGCGATGCAGCTGCAGCTTCATGTGGTTCTCGCCGTCGCGCGCCATGTAGAAGAGCGCGTTGGCTCTTTCATCGACCTGCAAAATCTGCCCGACCTCGAACGGATGCTTGGTGATCGTCGCCAATAGCTTTCCGCCGGCATCGTAGAGATAGAAGTTGCGGAATCCCGTGCGCTCGGACGCCCAGATGAAGCGCTTGCCATCCTTGAGCCAGCGCATCTGCGGATTGTTCTCGAGCCAGCTCGCCGGCCACTCCTCGTGCACGACGGCCTGGCACGCACCCGTGTCGGGCTTGCACGACGTGAGCTCGAGCACGTTCTGCCGCCGGTTCGTGCGATTGAACATCAGCGCGCTGCCGTCGGGCGACCAGGCGACGTGGTACACGTAATGGCCCACGGTCGCGTTCTCGAACGGCTTGCCGTCGCGTACATCGACGCGCGTCGTCTGCTTCGTCGCGACGTCGTAGACGAACAGGTCGACGACGGGATTCGGCACGCCCGGCTTGGGATACGCCTCGACATCGAGCGTGCTCTGCAGCTTGGTTTGACCCAGCCCGAGGAAATAGTCGGGCACCTTGCTCTCGTCGAAGCGATAGAAGGCGACTTTCGTCCCCTGTGGGTTCCACCACATCGCCGACCCTTGCCCGAGCTCCTCGCCGTAGACCCACGACGCCGAGCCGTTCTTGACGCGACTCTGCGCGCTGCCGTCGGTGGTGATCGCCGTCTCGTTTCCGCCGCCGCTGTCGCTGAGCCACAAGTTGTGGTCGCGGTAGAACGCCTTGTATTGCCCGTTCGGGGAGACGGCGAAGTCGAACTGCCGCCCGCGCGCCGGCCCGCCGCCGCGACCGCCGCGGACGCCGCGGCCGAGCGTCGAATCGACAGTGCCGGTGACGACGAACGAGCGCCGCGTCGCGAGATCATAGTGCGTCCGCTTTCCGTCGCGCACGTACTCGAGCCCCTTGCCGCTGTCCACCCACGTCGTCGGGAGGAAGCCGAACGTGACGGAGCCGGGGATGTCTCGGCTCACCTTCTGGTACTGCTCGTATCCGGGCATCGACTTGAGCCGGTCTTGCGCGCGGACGCCGCGCGCAACCCCGAGCGTCAGTACGGCGAGCGACAGTGGGATGCGAATGCAGCGGTCGAAGAACGGAGTCGGCATGCGACGGATCTCGGTGGCAAAGAGGGTCGGGAAAAATACGCAGACACCCCAGGAGACGCTGACGGCGAGGGCCGTGGGGTTGGGGACTGTAAGGGCCGGACCTGCTACTTGCATCCTATATATCTGACTCCTATATATCTCCCATGCGTACATCAGACCTGAAGAAAGGAAGCGCCGAGTTCCTCATTCTCTCGCTGCTTCAGCACGAACCGCGGCACGGGTACGAGCTCAGCAAGCTCATCGAGTCGCGCTCCAGCGGTGTCGTGCAGTTCCAAGTGTCGTCGCTCTATCCGCTCCTCTACCGCATGGAGAAGCGCAGCTGGATTCGCGGCAAGTGGATCGAAAAGGCCGGCCAACGACGGCGGCGCTACTACAGCATCACGGCCGCCGGCCGCGAGGTCGTCGAGGCGCAGCGCGAGCACTGGATGGAGTTCGTGCGCGCCATCGGTCTCATCGCGGGGGTGAAACATGCCTGACTGGCGCGCCGAGATCCGCGCGCGGCTCGCGCCCCTCCATCTCGGCGCCGCGCGCGAGACGGAGATCGTCGACGAGCTGGCGCAGCACTTCGACGATCGTTACGCCGATCTGCGCAAACGCGGCCGCGACGAGGCCGATGCGCTTCGCCTCGTGCGCGACGAGCTGGAGCGCGAGCCGCTCACCCATGCTCTCGCCCAGACGGAGCGTCCCATGCGCGACACCGAATACGA
>JBDUCS010000266.1:0-5867 GCA_040003335.1 Gemmatimonadaceae bacterium
GCATGCCGCTACGCCGATGACGGAACTGCGCGTCCGCCACGGGCCCGCGGGTCGTCCGCCTCGTACAACTCGACGTCGATCGGCTTGAATCGGCCGTTGTTCGACAGCTCCGCCGAGCACGCGGTGACGCCGACGATCAAGTCCATCTCGGCGCGCAGGAGAATGTGATCGCCCGGGCGCGAGCGTGGCGGCAGGATGCGCAGCTCGCCGGACGGGAGCACGTCGACGTTCATGAAGACGTTGAGCGTCGTCGGGATCGCGTCGGGGACGACGCCGAACGGCGCGAGGCTGGTCGACAGGTTCTCGAAGCAGCTCGGGTGATGTCCCGTGGTGCCGTACAGAATCGTGAACGTCTCTTGGCTGCACGGCGTCAACAGAAAATCGTGCCGGCCGACGGTGTCCTCGAGCATCGTCCACATCGGCCGGCTGCGGTTCGAGTAGAGGATGTGTCCCGCGGTCAGGTAGATCGTGTTCGCGTAGTCGATCGTGCGGCCGGACGAGAGCCATTCGCCGGGGTCGGCGCGGGCGAACGACGTGAGGTCGGCGACCTGCTCGCCCAGCGGATCGATGATCTCGAGGAGCGCACCGCGCGCGACGACGAACGCGGCACCCGTCTGTGGCGCGATGCGCCGGCGATTGGGCGAGGTCATGCGCCGTCCGCGTCCCGAGGGCGGGCGTGGAACGGACAGCGCCATTCCGGCTCGGCGGCGCGCCCGGAGTATTGTCGCGCTTCCGAGCGGACGCCGAAGTCGGCGAGCGTCGGGTTGATCGACCCCTGCAGCGCGATCTCGCGTTCGCGGATCGCCGTCCGAAGGCGGTCGAAGCGGCCGTCGGCGCGGAGTTGGTCGAACTGTCGCCGCGGATTGAAGACGAGTGCCGGCCAGCGAAAGCGCCGCGTGATCCGCGAGCTCTTGGGGTGCAGGCCGACGACGAAAAATGCCTGGGATGCGAAGCTGAACGAAAAGCGCGGATCGTCGGTGTCGGCGCTCACGGTCGGATCCCAGCCGGCGTCGTCGCCGCCGTGGAGCAATTGCAGCTGCGTCCAGAGCCGGCGCTCAAAGGCACCCTCGCTCCGCGGCGCACGGCCGGTGAACACGGCGACGAACGTCGTGAAGCCGTCACGCGTCGCCGGTGGCCGTGCGACGAACGCGGCGAGATCGCTCCCGAGCGCCGGCGCCGTATCGGCCGAGCCGAGCGCGGAATAGACGCGCAGCGTATACGCGCCGCGGTGCACGACGCCTTTGCCGGCGAGGCACGAGAAGCGCTCGTCGCCGACGAAGGCGAGGAAGCCGGCGTGCACGCGGGCGGTGAGTGCGGCGGATGGCATGCGTCGCTACGCGAACATGTTGCGCACCCAGCCGGGGCTGCAGTGCACCTCGAGCCAGCTCGGGTCGAAGCGGATGTCGAGGCCGGCCCCGAGACGCACGCCGGCCGCGGCGAGCTGGCGTCGTGGCGTAGGCTGATGGGAGAAGGGAAGAACGTGCGCGCGAAGGCCACCCGACTTGGCGGGGAGCGCACCGCCGTTGAGTGCCGACGTGAAATCACGCGCGCGCGCGCGCCAGGTCGCCAGCCATCCTTCGCGCGGACGTTTGGCGAGCCGCGCGCGCGAGAGTCCGAGGTGCTCGCCCCAGAGCCGTTCGCGCAGATCGGTGATCGAACGGGTGCATCTCGGCGAGTCGGAGACGACGTTCACGTCGAAATTGCGGACGTCGCGGAAGACGCGGCGCATGATCGGTCCCGCGAAGTCGTCACCGTACGAATGGAGCGAGACGCCGTCGAGGTTCGCGGTGCCGAGCATCGCCCACGCATCATCGATGATGACCGCCTTGCTATGGACGAAGATCTGGTTGACCACCGTCACGCCGCCGCGCTCGAGGGAGCGCGCGGCACTCCAGAGCCCGAAGACGCCGGCGCGCGGGTGCTCCAGCAATCCGTGCTCCCGCAGGCGAGCGTTCTGCCACCGCCGGTAGGCGGTGACATCCGGGTTTTGATTGAGCACCATCACGAGCTCGAGTGCCGGTTCGCGGCGGAGCGCGTCGGCGAGCGCGGCGACCACGGGTCGCGCGCTCAGGTACTGGTGCTCGATGTAGATGAGTGACCGCGCGCGCCCGATCCCGTCGAGGAGCGCATCCAAAATTTCGGTCGAGCCCTCCGGCCGAGTGCGCAGCGCACCACGCGGCGCGGTGCAGACGATGCGTGGCGGTGCACCTTGCGCACCGTGCGCCGGCGAGTGTTCGCGATGATCGATTTCGGTCGCACCCTCCGGTGCCGCGCTCTGCCAGAGCTCGCGGAAGACGCGCTCGAGCTGGCGCACCGCGGCACCGGCGACGCGCACGGACACGTCGTGCACCGGGCGTCCGCCCAACTCGCGCACCGGCCGGCGCGCGTCGACCGGCCGATGCGTCGAGTCGTCCCAGTAGCCGTTCGCGAACGGGGAGCCGAGGAGGAACGCGTGCGAGCCGTCGATGATGACGATCTTCGCGTGCAAGAGCTGGGGAAAGCGGCGTACGCCGCGCACGCGGATGCGGTCGCCGGACGGACGCGCGTCGAGCGAACGTTGAAGCGGACGCGCGGTGTCGAGGAGGAGCGTGGCGTTGAGCAGCACGCGCACATCCACTTCCAGGCGCGACGCGGCAACGAGCAACGCGTCGAGTACGTTCTCATCGGCGCCCCCGTCGCGTGCGTGTGCGACGCAGTCCGCGTCGAGGGCGAGCTGGGCGATCCATACGGAGCGGCGAGCGACGCGGATCGCATCGAGCAACGAGGCGTACGCCTGCGCGTTGTCGATGAGCCACTCGATCTCCGGCCGCGGGTCGGGTGCGGGCGAAGCGTCGGGGGCGCGCGGCGCGCGCGCCGGCCATCCGGTCACGGTCATGCGCCGGTCATAGGCAGGGATTGGGCCGCACGATCCAAGTCCGGCTCTGGTGTCATACCCGTGCCGGCCGATGGGCGGCCCTTACGGTTTGCTTATGTCGGCCGCGCTCCGCATGTTGCCGCGCCTGCTCCGACCGGAGGCGCACGGTGCCGATAACGGTCCGGCGCTCCCACTCTCCCACGAGGTACACGATGCACTATCCGCACGAGTCCCGCGCGCCCAGTCGCGCGCACCGCACCGCGCTCGTCGCGCTCGCCGCCGCGGCGCTCGTTGCCGCGTGTAGCGACCGCAACCCGCTCGCTCCGCCGACGGCCTCTCTCACACCTCCATCGATCGCCGCCAGCCGCGGCTCGACGGGGCAGGGTGCGGCCTCGCGCTACGTCGTGATCGCCAACCAGCCCGAGGGTGTGACGGGCACGCTGACCATGCAGACCGCGCTCACCCTCAATACCGTCTCGACGCACATCCGGCAGCTCGGCGGCTCGATCGAGCGAGCGCACGCGAACATCGCCGTGATGACCGTCAACGGCCTGAGCGCCGCCGCCGCGGAGGAGCTGGCGACGCGTCCCGGTGTCGAGGCGGTCGTGCCCGACCTCGTGGTGCAGTGGATTCCGCCACTGTCGCGCATGTCCGTGCACACGGCGTCCGCTGATCAGAGCGGCGCCGCCTTTTTCACCCGGCAGTGGAACATGCGGGTGATCCGCGCCAACAACGCGTGGCTGATCACGCCGGCCGGTGCCCACACCCTGGCCTGCATCCTCGACACCGGCATCGATCCGGGACACCTCGATCTCGCGGGCAAGGTTGACCTGGCCAAGAGCACGTCGTTCGTCGTCACCGAGCCGGACATCTTCGATCGCGCCGCGCACGGCTCGTTCGTCGCCGCGCTGGTGTCCTCGAACGGCATCGGCATCGCCTCGGTCGCGCCCAACGCAAAGCTCTGCGCGCTGAAGGTGCTGGACCAGACGGGCTCGGGCTCGTTCGCCGACCTCATCGCGGCGATCGCCTTCGCCGCCGACCTGAACGCCGATGTCGCCAACATGAGCTTGGGCGCGCTCGTGTCCAAGAAGGATCCCGGGGTGAAGCAGCTGATCAAGGCGCTGCAGCGCGCCGTGAACTACGCCTTCCGCCGCGGAACCCTCTCCGTCGCCGCCGCGGGCAACGATGCGCTGAACACGAACACTGAAGGCGACCTGATTTCCATTCCGGCGCAGCTCGACCACGTGATCAGCGTGGGCGCGACGGCGCCGACCAATCAGATGAACTTCGACAACATCGCCAGCTACTCCGAGTACGGACGCAAGGGCGTGACGGTCTTCGCGCCCGGTGGCGATCTGGTCGCGGGCGGGGTGGTCGAGGACCTGATCCTCTCGGTGTGCAGCCGCTATACCGTCGGCATCAATTGCACAAACGGGCGGACCTATCTGTTCGCCGCCGGCACCAGCTTCTCCGCGCCGCACGTGACGGGCGAGGCGCTGGTCGTGAAGTCGGTCTACCCGAACGCCGACGCTGCCCGCATCACGCACTGCATTCTCGTTGGCGCCGATCATCCCACCGGCCGGGTCGACGATCCGATCTACAGCCGGGGACGGATCAACGTCGTCGGTGGAGCGCGATGCTCTCGCGCTGGGCAGGACTAGAAGTGCAAGACGAAACGCGAAAAACGAAATAGCTGTTGCGCGCAGGACGGCCCAACGGTGACATCGGAAACGAAAATGGCGGAGAGCTTTCCCGCCATTTTCGTTTTTCGCGTTTCGTTTTCGACGTTACGGCTTCTTCCGCCCCGAATCGAAAATCGGAAGCGGCTTATCCCCCGGCTGCGTCCGCGGCGGCGGCGGCGGCTGTTCCTCGAAGATGCGACCGAGCCCGACGGCCGTTGCGATCTTCTGGACCTGGGCGATGTGCCGCTTGGAGTTGGCCGAGTCGCCGGATGCGGCTTCCGCTTCGGCGAGCGCGAGCCCCGTGCTGATGTACATGTACGGGATGCTGATCGACGCCTTGTCGACCCAATCGCCACGGCGGATGATCGACTTCGGGCCGTCGAACACGGTGTCCCACAGCTCGCGCGTACGCGAGAGGTGGAGGAACTGCTGGCCGGGGAGCGCGATCGTATCCTTGCCGGCATGGACCTTGGTCGGCATCAGCCGTCGCGCCAGCCCCGTCTGCACCAGGTACTCGTTGAGCCCGAGATTGTCGAGCGAGTTTGCCGTGCTGACGGCGAAGTAGACCGGCCGCTCGGGATACGATTCCTTGATCAGCTGCAGCACGAGAAAATCGCTGCGCAGCAAATTCTGCGGCGCGAGCGTCGCGCGGATGCTGTCCTTCACGAACAACTGCGCCTGCTGGATCGGATAGTACGGCGCGACCGCGTCGAGCTGCGGCAGCGTCATGTTGAACAGCGAGTGCGACGGCTTCTTCCACTGCTGTCCGCGATAGATCTGCGGACCGGCGGCGGCGTCGTAGTCCGCCTGCGGGCGCCGCTGGATCTGTCGCGTGTACCAGTCCGTGTTGAGCAGCGACGTGTTGGCGATGATCACGTCCTTCCGGATGCCCTCCACCTCTTGCGCGTACCAGAGCGGAAAGGTGTCGTTGTCACCCGCCGTCACGATCACGGCGTACGGCTCGACCGAGTCGAGAATGTCGTGCGCCACGTCGCGCGTATCGGTGTGCCCGTGGCGCGACGCCGCGTGGTGATTCGCGAACAGCGGTATGAGCGCGAACGCCAACAGCGGCGACGCGATGAGCCAGCTTCGGCGCGTCGGGAGCTCCAGCACCTCTTTGCCGACGCGGACGTTCTCCGCGCCGATCATCGCCGCGACGGACTCCCACAGAAAGACGAAGCCGAGCGCGGCCCACACGCCCCACGCCGAGAAGGCGACGATGAAGAAGTAGTCGCGGTCGCGAACCTCGCGCGCATCGGATACCGCGTCGACGCTTTGCGAGTAGCCGTACTTGAAGTTCAGGTAAAAGATCAGCAGCAGCGTGAGCGTGG
>JBDUCS010000028.1:0-19768 GCA_040003335.1 Gemmatimonadaceae bacterium
GGTTGGATCCTCACCGGGGCCGGCGCCGTGATCATCGCCGTCGGCATCATCACGCAGCTGCAGATTTTCTTTCGGCCGACGAGTCTCTTCAACACTCTGTTGATGCTCGGCATGCTCACCGCGGGGATAGGCTTCGTGGCGCGATCGCTCAAAGCGAGTCCCGTGAAGCAGCCGTAGCGCGCGTATCATCCTATCGCGGCTCGAGTACCTCTCTGCCGAGATCGCCGGCCGCCGCGTGCGCATGATGGCGCAGCAAGAATTCATTTTCAGGCTCACGCCGTGATCCAACGGCCGGCCGTCTCACGCGTGTGGCCCGGCCGGACCCGCCAGTGCGCCCACGAATTGCTCGGGCTCGTCGATCCGTAGCCCGACGACCGACGCGCGGCGTGTGATGCCGGCGAGGCCGCTGAACGCCACCGGCGCATCGAAGCGGACGAGGACGTTCGGGCGCGTCGTTCCAGAGAGCTTCAGGTACGACTTGTCCAACGGGTCGGGAAGATCGCGCCACGTCGGGATCGTCGCGCTCGAAACGCGCGAGCGCGGAACGATCGCCGTGAAGCGCCGGCCGAGCGCGATCCGAAGCTCGTCGGTCGTGACGACGATCGGCGTCGCGCCGATCGCCCGATAGTCGCGTACGATCCACCCGAGCGTCGCGACGCTCGAGATGATCACCGCCCAATCGAGCCACGGCGCGCGTCCGCGCAGCAGGAAATGGAGCGCGACGCTCTCGACGGCGAGCGCGATCGAGATGCCGGCGACGAAGCTGCCGGAGCGCGCGCCAAGCATGGTGAACTCGCGCCGGGAGCTCATCGCATCCAGTGCTCGTACACCGCGCGCGCGACGTCGGCGATCGCCCGCTCGATCTGCGGCTGGGCACGAGTCGAGCGCTTCACAAATACCGCGACGACTACGTGCCCGCGCGACCCGGGGAGCGTGATGATCCCGGCGTCGTTCACGCACGCGTGCACGCCGCCCGTCACGCCGGACGTGCCCGTCTTGTGCGCGACCGGCGTTGCCGGCGGCACCCCGGCCTGCAGGCGGCGCTCGCCGCCGCGCGAGCGTGTCATGACCGCGAGAAGCCAGCCCGTCTGCGCGGCGTCGAGGGCGGCGCCGCTCCACAGCGAGCGGAGGAGCGCGACCTCGCCGTCGGGCGTCGCCGTGTCGCGCGGGTCGGCGAGGTAGCGCTCGAGGCTGCGCCTGCGCTCGGCGGCGGGCACCGCCGTGGCGAGCGAGTCGAGCCGCGCACGCGTCCATTCGCGCTCCGGCGGCGCGTGCCGCACGCCGAAAAAGTCGAGCGCGAGATCTCCCTCCTGCCGGTCGACGCGAACACCGGAGACGCCGAGCGCGCGCAGGCGCGCCGTGACGGCGGCCGGGCCGCCGGCCAGCTTCATCACGAGATCGCTCGCCGTGTTGTCGCTCTCCGCCACCATCAGCTCCACGAGCTGGCGTACGGTGCGCGTGCCGCCGCCGTGCGGCATCGAATCGGCGAGGGGGCTCCGGCCGAGGCGCAAGTCCGACGCGAGGATGCGCACGCTCGAGTCGAGCGAGAGCTGGCCGAGCTCGGCGCGGTGCAGCAACTGCATCGCGATCGCCACCTTGTACGTGCTCTGCATCGGGAATCGCTCGGCGCCGCGGATGGCGATGCGGGCGCCGCTCTCGAGATGCAGGACTGAGGCCCCCATCGTCCCCCCGGACTCCGCGGCCGCGCGGCGCAGTTCGGCGCCGAGCCGCGCGAGCGACGTGTCAGGAGCGCCGCGCCCGGCAATCGCGGCCGCGAGAACGAGGGCGTGCATCATGCCGACAATCTTACTCGGAGCGGAGATGTTCGTCCCTGATTTAACGGCGAGCTGCGCCGGCAGTCCCACGATCCACCATCCGCGATCCGTCCTCGCTCCTCGGTCTCCAATCCTCGCCCCTTGATGAAAGACTGCTCGGTCTGCCACCGCCCAATGTCGAGCGGTACGTCACTCGTGAAGACGGAGCAGGGAATCACGCACGCCACGTGCGCGATGGGCATGACGTGGGACACCGTGAACGACCTCAACCGCTCCGCCGAGCTGTTTGCCAAGCGGGGCGCGCCGGGACGCGAGACGTCAAAGCGATTGAACACGCTAGCCGCGACGATCTCCAATCTGCTGCTCAAGAGCTGATGAAATAATCACCGGTGATTAGGGATCGATCGCCATGCGAAGTGGCCCTTTGTTTGCGAATTGCTCTGGCAGCTTTCAAGGGAGATCGACCATGCACCGCAGCATCTACGGATTCGTCGTGGCCGCCGGTATCTTCGCCGCCCCCGCGGTCGCGCGCGCGCAGCAGGATACGACGCCGCCCAAGTCGAGCGCTCAGCACACGGGCGGCAAGGTCGGCAAGGCGCTCGACAAAGCCGGTTCGGACACCAAGCACGAGGCGAAGCGCACCGAAAAGCACGTAAAGTCGCGCCTGGGCAAGATCGGCAGGACGATCGGCAAAGCCGGTCACGACATTAAGGCCGAGACGAAGCGCGACGTGAATCGGCTCAAGGCGAAGCCAGACACCGCGCACTGAACACGCGCGCCGGGAATCTGGAACAGGGAGCCGGTGGATGAACGACGGGCCTCTCGAGTGATCGAGAGGCCCGTGCTATTCGTTCCTCCGTGCCGTCATCCCGCCAATGCCTCTAGGCTCTCTTGGCTCTCTTTGCTCATCTGATCCGAGGTACGGCCGAGGGCGTAGGCACCAGCCCAGTCGCGAATGCCCGCAACGAGGAGCCACGTGTAGGCAGTGAGGACGAGAACCGCGGCGGCACCCATGAGCGCAAGTCGCCACAGCGGAGTCTCGCGCCACTCGTCGAGCATGAGCGACGCCCACACGCCCATCGTGAACCACATGAGGCCGTTGATGGCGATGCGACTCCAGGGAAACGGCACAGGCATGACCGAGATCCTCGGCAACGCGGGTAGGTGGGGAAGAGCGCGGGGAGCTCCAGCCGGATGACGATCAGGGGGGCAAACAGGTACGCGGGAATTATGGTTCCCTAACGTTACCAGAACTAGTGCGCCGGATCACGAAAGGGAAAGGATTGAGGAGCTGGTAATCGTTGCGCGGCCTCATGCTCCGGCCGGGCTTGCCGAGACGGCCGCCGCGGCGTCGCGCTTCATTTTCATGTAGCGGCGCATGTTCTCGAGCCGTGTGGCGGAGTCAGGCATTCGCGTGACGATCGACTCGAGGTGCTGCAAATAGTGCGGCTGGCGGGTGGTGGCACGAAGCTCGGCTAGAAATGGCGCCAGCTTGGCGATGACGGCGATGTATTCGCTGTTCGCGTCGCGAAACATCGCGTCGTCGATCGCGCCGTGCACGACGAGCGACGCGGCCATCTCCCAATAGCTCGTGACCATGCGATAGCCGGCGCTCTCCGGCCCCATCCAGCGCGCGAGGACGTCGTCGGCACTCGTGGGATGAAAGCGATTGACGAACCAGTCACGCGCCGAACGAAGCTCCGGATCGCGCCGGAGCTCGTAGAGCTCGAGAATGAGCTGTGCGCTCTCGTAGGGTGTCGTCTCGCGCTCCGTCATGCGTGATGATGCGATGCTACGCGCGCACGCGCCACCGCACCGTGACGACGACCGAGTCGGCGACCGCCTCCCATGTGTGCTCGACGGCGCCGTCCCACGCCGCGTAGTCTCCTGCGCGTGCGAGTCGCGACTCGGTCAGCGGGGCGTCGGTCGGTGAGCCCGCATCGCGAAAGCGGATCACGAATTCTCCCGAGACGAGGATGCTCACCGTGTCAGTGGGCTCCGCCTTCGCCCAGCCGCCTTTGCGCGTTTCACCGGCCGGGTGCACACCCCACTTTACGGAGAGCGCGTCGGTCGCGCGCAAGCCGAAGCGACGCTGTGCCGCGCCGCGCGCCATCCCGCTCCACGCCGGGAGGTCGCCGACGAACCAGCCGCGGAACGGCGCGCCATCCGCCGCCGCGTTGCCGGTGACGATGTGCGGCACGGTCGCGCTCACGGCGCCCCGATCGAGATCAGCTCGACGTCGAACACGAGCACGCTGCTCGCCGGAATGATGCCGATGGCGTTGATGCCGTAGCCGAGCGAGGGGCGGATGACGAGACGCCGCTTGCCGCCGGCCTTCATGCCGACGACGCCTTCGCTGAAGCCTCTGATCAGCGCGCGCGAGCCGAGCGTGTACGAGGCCGCATCGCGCGACGCGTCGAGTGTACTGAAGTCGGTGCCGTCCGGGAGATAGCCGCGATACTTCACGGTCACGATGTCGCCGTCGGCCGCCGCCGGGCCCGTGCCAGTCGCAACGTCCTTCTCCCACAATCCGGTCGCGCTCTTCGTCATTGATGCGAAGTCGACGCCGAGGGGGGCGGCGTACGCGATCGTCGTCGGATCGACATCGGCCGGAGCGACGGCTGAGCCGCTGTTGCACGCCGTCGTGGCGAGGAGCATCGCGGCCGCCAGCGCGGCAATCGCGCGGCGCCTCACGGGATGGACACGATCTCGACGTCGAATACGATCACGGAGTTGGGTGGAATGGGACCGCTCCCGGCGGAGCCGTATGCGAGCGACGGCGGCAGGATCAAGCGGCGCTTGCCGCCGACCTTCATGCCGCGCACCCCCTCATCGAAGCCGGTGATGACCATGCCATCGCCGAGCGTGAAGCTGAAGACGTACGGACCGGGGTCGACGAAGTCGACGCCGTTCGGCAGATGCCCGTCGTACCGCACGGTGACGCGCGATCCGGCTGCCGCCGTCGGGCCCGTGCCGGCGACGTTGTCCTTGTACCAGAGACCGTCCGCCGTCTTGGTCATCGTCGAGAAGTCGACGCCGAGCGACGCGGCATAGGTGATGGTCCGCGGATCGACGTCTGCGGCGGGCCCGGTCGAGCCGCCGCACGCCGCGATCGCGGCGACGACCGCCGCGACCACGAGGGAGTGAGTGAGAATGCGCATCGTGCAAAGATAGTCCACGCGGAACGACTCAAGCGTAAGACGCAAAGACGTAGGCGCGGATCGAGATCTCACCGCAGCCTGCGTCTCTACGCTCTACGTCTGCCGCACTGCGTTCGCATCCTCCTTGCCTCGCTCGTCCCCATGCCGATGCCGCTGCTGGGAATACCATCTCGGCAAGTCCGAGATCTGGATGGGGAAGGCGGTCGCCGGCCGCCGCGATCGCGAGATCGCATTGCGCTTCGCGCCGATGCCGTCGGCCAAGATGCGCGCACTCCGCTCGTCGTTTCGTGATTCGTTTTGGTACCAGGTTACTTCTCGCTGATCTTCTCCGGCGCCATCCGCGCCGTCTGCGTTCCATCGCCGAGCGCCCCGGTATCGTTCGCGCCCCAGCAGTACATCCCGGTCGCGGCGGTCATGCCGCACGTGTGCTGAAAGCCGGCCGAGATCGCGAGAAATTGCAGGCCACCGGAAACGGGGGCCGGCGCCAGGCGCTCCTTGGTCGTACCATCGCCGAGCGCGCCACGCGCGTTGCCGCCCCAGCAGTAGGCAGCGCCCTGCGCGGTCAGTGCGCACGTGTGATACGCGCCCGTCGTGAGCGTGGCGAATTGCAGCTCACCGGGGAGCACGACGGGTGTGGGCTTCGTCTTGAGGCGCGTCGTGGCGTCGCCGAGCTGTCCGTTGTCGTTCATGCCCCAACAGAGTGTTTTGCCGCTCGACGTGATGCCGCACGTGTGCGAGTAGCGGGTGCTGATCACCTTGAACGTCTCGCCGCCCGCCACGGCGACCGGTGTGAGCCGGCGCGTTTGCGTGCCGTCGCCCACTTCACCGGCGAGGTTGCTCCCCCAGCAATACGAAGCGCTCGACGTGGTGATGCCGCATGTGTGATATGTGCCGGCGGTGAGGGAGACGAACTGCAATCCGCCCGAGACGGCCGACGGTGTGGCCGTCGACGTCTGCGTTCCGTTGCCGAGCTGCCCTTCCTTGTTCTCACCCCAGCAGAACGCCGCGCCGGAGACGGCGATGCCGCAGCTGTGCTCCACGCCCGACACGATCGTGCGGAAGAGCTGGCCGCCGGCGACCGGCGTCGGCGAGATGCGCGTCTCGTGCGTGCCGTCACCCAGCGCGCCTGTGGCGTTGTAGCCCCAACAGAACGCGGCGCCCGCGGTCGTCACGCCGCACGTATGGTTTGCGCCGGCACTCACCACCATGAACGGTCCACCATCGACCTTGGTCGGCGTGGCGTGATTCGTCGTCGATCCATCGCCCACGGCGCCGTATGCGTTCAAGCCCCAGCACGACACGACGCCGGCGTTCGTCAGCTCGCACGTGTGATTGAATCCAGCGCTGACGAGGAGCGCCCCCGTTCCCTTCGGCGAGAGCTGCCCGCCGAGGGCGGGCAACGAGAGCGTCGACGGCGTGGAAGGCTGTCCCGCGACCGGTGGACCGGCGACGACCGTCTGCGTGGCTGCCGGTGCGGCGGCCGCGACCGCCGCCGCCTCTTTTTCGGCGTTCACGCGAGCGACCGCTTGCGCGCCGGTGATCGCGCCGCCACCCAGCACGATGAGCGCCGCCGGCAGTGGCGCATTGGGATCGGTCGGCGCAATCGGCAGTTGCTGCATGGTGATCGTGTACGCGGTCACGGCGGTGGTGAGCGTCGTGCCGAGCGCGTAGAAGCGCGTGCGTCCGAATGACGACCCCGCGATCTCGGCGAGGAGCACGTTCTTGCCGGGGAACGGGCCGAGAATCCATTGGCCCGGGCTCGCGTATCCCCTCGGGTCCGTCTGCATCTCCCCGCGAACGATCTTGCCGCCGCCACTCTCGGCGACGAAGCGGACGTTGACTTTGGCGATCGGTTCGCCGTTGAGCGTCTGGAGCTGCACGCGGGGCGCCGAGTCGAGGGGGCTACCGAGCGCGCCCGCTTGATTGTCGCCCGAGATTTTCACCAGACGCATCTGCGAGGCACACGCGGAGACCGACAACGACAACGCGAGCAGAACGATGGCGCGCCCTCGGCGCAGCTTATTCGAACTATTCACAGTATGTAAAGTGGAGCGGACGAACGAAACACGCGACATACGGCTCTCCTGCGGGTACCGAAAACGGGGACAACGCCTCATGCGGGGTGAGCGCGTCGCCATGCGCATTGTGGTATACGGCGCACGACTGGTCAACTATAGTGATCAAGAATGCGCCGCGTCTGAGCGACGAGTCACCGGGCGTCTCGAAACGTAGTCGCCGGGCAGACGGTCACCCTGGAAGCGGCGATGCGCCCGCGCCGCTCGGCGGTTGGCCCGTTAGTTCAGGGCGTAACAACGTGGCGCGATTGGAGCCGTACAAGGTTAGGTCGCGTCAACGCCCATCTGTCTGCCGAAGAGTGGCACCACTTCCTTCTCACGAAATCGTGCGCGGGCGACCGCTTACGAGTCGAAAGTGGCATCGGCGAGCGGGAGCCCCACCAGTCGGCGATGCGCGCGAGCCAGCGTGTGCCGGTCGACGCCGAGCGTTTCCGCGACGCCGGTCCACGAGACGCCACGCGCGTGCGCGACGCCGGCGCGCAGAACGAGGAGCCAGTCGATGACGTCGTCCAATCGCACGCCCGCAAGCGCCTCGGTGGAGCGCCAGCCGCGCCAGAGCACCCGTCGCCGCGTTTGCAGGGCAGCCGCCAGCTCGCCGACGGAGACAACGGGCTCGAGGCCGCCGCTCGCCAGCAAGAGCGCGTCGCGCAACGGTGGCCGGAGATGCGTCGCCGCGCGCAGCGACGCGTCGAAGACGCGCAACGCGGCCAGCGTCGCCGAGCCTTGGATCGCCGCCCAAAGCAGCGTGTCGTCCGAGCAATTCCAGGCGAGCGGCAGCACGCGGCACCAGCGCGCGGCCGAGGCGTCGCCGGTCTCCGCCGCGTCCGGCTCGGTGGCGTCGTCCGTCGGCACGATCACGATCGGCAGCTCCCTGGATGCGTCGCGGAGCGCGGAGACTGCCTCGGCGAAGGCGCGCACCGAAGGCGAAGGCCCGCTCACGACGGCGCAGTCCGCCGCGGGGGTCGCGAGTGAAAAGAGCTCGAGACTCGTTGTCGGGACGACGCTGACACGGAGCGGCAGCTGCCGCCGGAGCGATTGGAGACGGGGCGCCGTCGCCGCGTACACGGTGATGGTGCGCGGCCCATCGGCGCCATCGAGCCACCGTGGCGGCTTCCTTGTGGTGCTGGGCTGCATGCGCCGCGCACTCGCGGCGGCCGTTGAGCGGACGCCGAGCCGAATAGCGTAGGATCGAGATCGATCCGAAATTGCGCCGGAAATACCCGTGGCGTATGCACGAGACGCGCGAGTCGCAACTAGGGTGCGGCGTTGCCCATCACGAACGGCTGACTCTGAATCAGAACTTCGCGGCGCCGCCGCGCATGGCGGTCTTCATGAAGCGCATCGATCTCGTCGAGGCGTCGGCGACTTACTACGATGCGCTTCATGACGCGATGAAGCGCGCAGGTTTCGCACGCGACCTCTCCACCGGTGGCGGGGTGCGCTTTCAGCTACCGATGGGCTCATACGCCTACGTCGGCAGTCAGACGACGAGCCGCGTTCTCCCCCTGGCGAAGAGCGCGCTCGCCACACTTGGCCGCGACGGCGCGATCTTGATCGTCGAGGCAAAATCCGTGGCGTGGGACGGACTCACGACGCTTTAGGATCGTGGATTCCTCAGGACGATCGCAGAAAGACGCACCCCGCTTCCTGGGCGCGGAGGGTCGCGAAGACGCCAGACGGAGCGAGCGTGACGCCCGGAACGAGGCCGGCGCGCACTTCGTCGCGGACCGCATCGGCGTCCGCCTTGACTGCGGCGGCCATGCGGCCGGCCATCCCCATTGCGGCCAGGTTGCAGGCGACGAGAATCGCGCCGCGCGCGCTCAGGGCGCTCAACGTTCCCTCGGGCCAGGCGTTCTTGTCGGCGGGATCCGCCTTGTAGAACGGATTGCGGCGCATCCACTTTCCCGTCTTGTCGTCCTTGAGCTTGATCATCTTCCCGATTTCGTACTTGTCCCACAGCTCGTCGCCGAACGCCATCGGGACACCCTTGTGGCGCATCACGATCACCGCCTGGATGTCGCTGTCCGGCGTCTGATAGACGGTGTGATAGCCCTGCATGTAGAGATACGCCTGGCCAATCGCCAACCCGTCCTCGATGTCCGGCGAATCAAAGACCGCCTTGTGCGGCGCGGTCAGTCGCTTCACCCAGGCGTCGTCGAAATGCTGTGGCGGGCGAGGCACGCGGGGCGCGGGCGCCGCGGCTTGCGTCGCGGACTGCGTCGCGGCAACGGTGTTGGCGCAGGCGGTGCCGGCGAGCGCGACGGCGGCGGTGGCGAGCTGGCCGAGGAATTCGCGGCGGGGTGTCGGCGGAGCCGGTGGCAGGTTGGACACGAAGCACTCCGGGAAGTGACGGTCGCGCGGATGCGGCTGATTTTTTCCGCGACCTAACCTAACGCTGCGTGGGCCAGTGACGCACGTCCCATCGCGCGGGGAGCCGGTCAGGAGACGGCCATCGCCACTCGCGTACTCCTCGCGAAGTCTCGCCAGTGCTGCCGGATGACAAGGCCGCTACTGGGGCCGGGTGTTCACGATGATCGCGCCATAGGGATGATTCAGACCGAACAGCGCCTGGGCCTCGACCGCCGAGAGGTGGCGCGCGGAAGCGACGGCGTGGACGTCGATCTGGCGCAACGTGCGGGGCCCGCCAAGCCGGTTGTTATCGAGATACACGATGATGTCGCCCTCGCTGTTGATGCTAGCGGGGCCGCGCTTGCTCAACCACGTCCCGCGCAGCGTTTGGATCGCCTGATACATATCCCTGTACTCGGCGCCCGTCAGATCCTCCGCGCTCAACGTCGACAGCGAGCTCTCGGGCGACGGCGGCGGCGACGTGTGGCCCCCCGCGACCGGCAGGCGGCGAGTGCGAATGCGAGCAATGCGACCATCACATTTCTCACGGCACCACCGGTGCGATGCGAACATCCTATGCGGCCGCGCAGCGGTGATCGGTGATCGTGCGGTGGGAATCGCCGGCAACCGAGCGTCGATCATCGATTCACCGACCGGTCGTCGCCACCTCGTGGTTCCAGACGAAGCGGTGCAGGAAGTCGCCCATCTTGCCGAACGTGTCGATCCAGCGTTGATGGATCATCGACTCGTGGAGATCGTCGGGGATGACGATCAGCTCGTAATGGATGTCGTGCGCGCGGAGGAGCTGGACGAGACCGACCGTCTGGGCGAAGTCGACGTTGCGGTCGTCGTCGCCGTGCACGAGAAAGACGGGCGACTTCCACGTGTCGATGTGTGAAGCGGCCGACGATGTGTAGGCGACGTTTCCCGTGTCGAGCGACGGACCGTACAAGTGAACGCCCGCCATGTCGGCGCCGGCGACGAAGATGTCACTGTTGCGCGCCAACGCCTCGGCGGTAAGCAGCCCGCCATACGAGAGGCCCCAGATGCCGACGCGCTTCGGATCGACGTCGGCGCGCGACTGGAGGTACTGTGCGCCGGCGACGACGTCCTGGTACTCGGAGTTGCCGCGCGCCGCCGTCTTCTCGGCGAAGCGGAACGAACGGCCGTAGCCGATGCCGCTTCTGTAGTTGATCGACAGAACGACGTAGCCCTGACTCGCCAGCCATTGGTTCACCGCGTACGCCCAGTGATAAAACTGCATGTAGTGGTAGCCGGGAAGCATCTGCCGGATGGGACCGCCGTGCACAAAGACGATCGCCGGCCGGCGCTCACCGGCCCGCGCATCTTTCGGCAGGAAAAGCTGATTGTGGATGTCCGTGCCGTCGGCCGCCTTCGTCATCACGATCTGCGGCGCGACGTGATCGGCTTTCGGGAAATCTTTCGCGAGCGTCGGGAAGACGACCCTCGCCTGGCCGCCGCTCACGGGCAGAATGCGGACGGACGCCGGCTGGCTCGCGCCAAAGTAGAGCACGGCAAGATTTTTTCCCGAGGCGAGCGGCACGGGCGCCGTCTCGATGCCGTCGCCGGTGGAGAGTCGCGCCGGCGTGCCGCCGCTCGTCGGCACGGCCCAGATGTGCCGGCGCTCGATGTCGCCCGCGTTAGTGGAGTAGTAGAGCGTCTTGCCATCGGGCGAGAGGGCGATCGACGACGCGTCCTCGATCAGGCCGTCGGTCGTCGTCAGCAAGACCGGCGCGGCGGATGCCGCGGCGGTGTTGATGGAGTAGACGCGGTCCCACTCGTCGCCCGGAATGTTCGTGAGGTGGAAGACGAGACTGCCGCCTTCCCAACGAAGATTGGGAATATTCGTGAACAGCTTCTCGTTGGCCGCGTTGTGCCAGAGCTCGGTGGCCTGGCCCGTGACGACGTCGGCAATCATCACCGCGAGCGTGGAGCCGCCGGCGAACGCCGAGGTGTAGAGGCCCGCCGGCCGCTTGGCGCGCGCGCTGTCGCCAGGCCGCGCGTTCGGCGCGCCGCCACCGCCACCACTGCCGGCGCCGCTCGCGCATCCGCTACCGAATCCGAGTGTGCGTGCCTGCGCCTGCTGTGCCGCCATCGCCGCGTTGTACGCCGGCCCCATTGGGTTGCCGAGGCCGCCGAGCCCTTGTTGCGCCTGCATGCCGAAGGGCGTGCCGGGCCGCCGCACGAAGGCGATGCGCTTGGAGTCGGGCGACCACGCCGGACTCGCATCGCAATCGACGCCCGGTGCCATGTAGGCGATGGTGCGCGCTCGTACATCGTAGACGGCGATGAACGCGTGATTCTCGCGATCGCTGACAAAGGCGATCGCACTTCCATCGGGTGACCATGCGGGCGAGCGCTGCCGGCCCCACGACTTGATGAAGGGCGCACCGCCGGTATCCCGCGCGCTCGCCGTCGCGCCCCGCACGCTACTGGCGCGATAGATCTGTCCGTCCTTCACGAACAACAGCCACCGCCCGTCGGGCGAGAGCGCCGGCGCGCTTCCTTCGGCGACGCGCCACGAGGTGCCGCCGCTCGTGCGCGCGGCCCAGATCGCCTGCTCGGCGCCGTTGGGATCGTGTGACGGGTTGGCGATCCAACCGGCGCGGTTGGGCGCCGATCCGCGGACGAAGACGGCGAGCGACCCATCGTCGGAGAGCGAGACGTCCGTGAGATCGGTGCCGTCGTCCTTGAGAAAGCTCGTGAGGCGCACGGGCGCGAATGCCGGCGCGGCGGCCGCGTACACATTACGCATGCCGCGCTCGTAGGCGATCCACGCGACGCGGTCCGCTCGCTTGGCCGAGGTGAGCTCGAGCGGCGACGCGGGACTCAGGAATTGCGCGATCGTCGGCTTGCCCTGCGCGAGGAGCGGCGTGGCGAGCGCGAAGAACGCGGCGGCGGCGGGACGCAATGCGCGATGCATGGGAGCCTCGGGGTCGGGCGGGTCGAGGCTCAAATTGGCCGACGAGTCTCACGCATCGCAATGCTTTGAAAGCAGAACGAATCACGAAAACGAACTGCTGGCGACTGGCGGCGATCGCTCGCAGATTCACGACGTCCCCCACGCCCGAAGGTTGCCATGCCATTGCCCGCCGCGCGCGGCATCGTCGCGCTCTTGCTGGCCACGTTCGCCACTGCGCCGCTCGTCGCGCAATCGCGCGCGCTCCGCCCCGGACAGCCGGTCGGCGCGCCCGATCCCCGCACGGCGCAGACCGAGAAGCCGCCGCTCCACGCCAAGCACTGGCTCGCGATCACCGGCAAGCCGCTCTCGGCGACGGCCGGCGCGATGATGTTTCAGAAGGGCGGCAACGCCGTCGACGCCGCGGCGTCGATGCTCGCCGCCGGCTGTACAATGTGGGACACGCTCTCGTGCGGCGGCGAGACGCAGGCGCTGATCTACAATCCCAAGACGAAAAAGGTCATCGGCCTGAACGCGCTTGGCGTCGCGCCGACGGGCGCGACCGCGGCGCTCTACCACGCGCGCGGCTACGCGTATCCGCCCGAGTACGGGCCGCTCGCCGCCGTCACGCCGGGCACGGTCGGCGGCCTCGTGACAATGGTCGCCGAGTGGGGGAAGTTGTCGCTCAAGGATGTGCTGGCGCCGGCGATCCAGATGGCCGATGGGTATCCGATGGAGGCGCAGCTCGCGAACACGATCGAGCGGCAGAAGAGTTGGATCAAGCAGTGGAAGTACTCGCCGGCGATCATGCTCACGCACGCGGGCGCGGCGCACGAAGCGCCGGAGCCCGGCGAGATCTTCGTGCAGAAGGATCTCGCCGCGACGTGGCGCAAGCTCGTCGACGCCGAGCGGTCGGCGCTGGCTAAGGGAGCGTCGCGCAAGGAGGCGATCTACGCGGCCTACGACCGATTCTACAAGGGCGACATCGCCCGCGAGCTGGTTCGTGGCGCGCGCGAGGATGGTGGTCTCTTCACGATGGAGGATCTCGCCAACTGGAAGGTGCGCATCGAGGAACCGCTGCACGTGAGCTATCGCGGCATCGAGGTCTACAAGCTCCCGATGTGGCAGCAGGGGCCGGCGATGCTGCAGGCATTGAACATTCTCGAAAATGCCGACGTGAAGGCGATGGGTTACAACTCGCCGAAGTACATCCACATGGTGTATCAGGCGATGAGTCTCGCCTTCGCCGACCGCGACTTCTACTACGGCGACCCGTATTTCCCGCCGGAGGAGCCGGTGAAGGGACTGTTGTCGAAGGAGTACGCGAAGTCGCGCTACGCGCAGATCGATTGGACGAAGAACGACGCCGGGGTGAAGCCGGGCGATCCATATCCGTATCAGGGCGGCACCAACCCGTTCGCGACGCTCCTCGCCCAGTGGAGCGCGAGCACGAACGCCGATTCGGCGCGGAGCGGGCAGCAGGACCGTCCCGTGCCACACGCGCAATCGGACTCGGCCTTTTACGAGGATTTTCACAGCGGCACAACGTCGATCGAAGCGGCCGATGAAGAGGGGTGGGTGGTGAGCGTGACGCCGAGCGGCGGTTGGGTGCCGGCGGTGATCGCCGGCCGCACCGGCATCGGTCTCAGTCAGCGCGCGCAGAGCTTCGTGACGGAAGCGAAGGACGGGCCGTTCAACGTGATCGAGCCGGGCAAGCATCCGCGCGTGACGCTGACGCCGACGCTCGCGCTCAAGGATGGCGCTCCCTTTCTCGCCTTCGCCGTGCAGGGCGGCGACTCGCAGGACCAGAACCTGTTGCAGTTTTTTCTGAACGTGGTCGAGTTCGGCATGACGGTGCAGCAGGCGACCGAGGCGCCGAACATCAACACGTTCCAGATGCGCTCCTCGTTCGGCGCGCACGAGTCGCGGCCCGGCCGCATGGAAGCGGCGACCTCGCTTCCCGACTCGACTCGTCAGGCACTCCGCGCGATGGGATACACGCTCGACTTCGTGGAACGTTCGTCCGGTCCGATCAACGCCATCTTTTTCGATGCGAGGCACCGCACGATGTGGGGCGGCTCCTCTCATCACGGAGAGGACTACGGAATCGGGTGGTAGGTGGTCGCAAGCTACCCCCGAGTGGGCGGTGCAACATCACGCCTCATCGCGCCAACGGGAGCTGATTCTCGATCCTTCGGTCGGGAACCAGCCACGCGGCCGCGATGCCGACGTAGATCGCCGCCGCGATCCACGGATGGAAGAACGCCGCGGCGACGGCGACGGCGTACATCGCCGCGGACATCTTCCCCTTGACGTCTCGCCCTATCGCCGCCGATAGCGGCGAGTGCTCGCCCTGCTCGGCGATGATCGATGTCTGCAGGAGCGTGTAGGCGAGCCCCGCCATGAGGAGCACGACGCCGTAAATGGCTACCGGCACCGACGCCGCGTGGTTCTCGCCCATCCAGGTGGTGACAAACGGCACCAGGGACAGCCAGAAGAGGAGATGCAGGTTCGCCCACATGATCCGGCCGTTGATCCGCTCGACCAACTGGAACATGTGATGATGGTTGTTCCAGTAGATACCGAGGAAGACAAAGCTGAGCACGTAGCTCAACAGGACGGGAACGAGCGGCCCGAGCGCGCGCCAGTCGGTCTCGTGCGGCACGCGCAGCTCGAGCACCATGATCGTGATGAGGATCGCGATCACGCCGTCGCTGAAGGCTTCGAGTCGTCCCTTGTCCATGTCGCTCCCGCTACGAGTTGCCGGGCCCTCGTCGGTGGCATCGACGCCACAGAAACGTATTATGGAGCTTGCCCTCAGGAGCCCCGGTCCATGCCGGAGCTGGTCGATCAAGTTCTTCAGGCCATCGGAAGCCGCTATCGCATCGAGCGCGAGCTGTCGAGCGGTGCGACCGCGCTCGTCTGCGTCGCCCGCGATCTGCGGCACGGCCGGCTCGTCGTGCTCAAGGTGCTGCGTCCGGAGATCTCCGTGATGCTCGGTGCGGCGCGCTTCCAGCGCGAGATCGAGATCGTCTCGCGGCTGAGCCATCCAAATATCCTCCCGCTGTACGACTCGGCCGAGGCGAACGGCCTTCTCTACTTCGTGATGCCGTATGTCGAGGGCGGATCGCTGCGCGACCGGCTCGACGCCGCGGGAAGCGGAACGCCGCTCGCGCCCGAAGAGGTGCTGCGCATCGCCACGCGCGTGGCGCGCGCGCTCGAGTTCGCGCACGCGCACGGCGTCGTGCATCGCGACGTGAAGCCGGAGAACATCTTTCTCCACGAGGGAGAGCCGGTCGTCGCCGACTTCGGCATCGCCGTCGCGCTCGCGTCCGCAGGCGGCGGCGAACGGCTCACCGCGAGCGGCACGTCGCTCGGCACTCCGGCGTACATGAGCCCCGAGCAGGCGGCGGCCGACCCGGTGATCGATCATCGCACCGATATCTACAGCCTCGCCTGCGTCGTGTTCGAGATGCTGACCGGCCGGCCGCCGTTCGTCGGGAGCAGCCGCAAGGGAGTGATCGGCCAGCATCTCGTCGCGCGGCCGCCGCGGCTCGCCGACGTGCGACCCGATCTCGAGCCGTCGCTCGACGTGGCGATCGACCGCGCGTTGGCCAAGACGCCCGACGACCGCTACCCGAGCATGGCCGAGTTCGGCCGCGCGCTGGGCGCCGCCACCAGCTCGGGCGATGTGCGCATGACGTCGACCACCGGCGGAGTGTCGGCGGTCGGCGTCGCGCCACTCTGGCGCCGTCGGCAAAACGCGCTCGCCGCCGTGGCGATGCTCGCGGTACTTTGTCTGATCGCGGCCGTGGCATGGCGCGCCTCCCGAGCGACCGGCGCGATGGCAGCATCCGCGAAGCTGCGCCCGCACGACTGGGTGATCGTTGCCGATGTCGCGCAGCCGGGCCCCGACCGCTCGCTGGCCAACGTCATCTACGATGTCGTGACGACGGAGCTGGACCAGTCGCAGATCGTGCGCACCGTATCGCGCGAGCACCTCGCGCCTTTCCTCGCCGCGGCGTCGATTCCCGATACCGCGCTGATCGACGAGCACCTGGCGCGCAACCTCGCGATGCGCAGTGACGTGCGCGCGGTGATCGTCTCCGGCGTGAAGCCGGTGAGCGCGACGCGCTACGCCCTGGTGTTGCGCGCGACCAGCGTCGCCAACGGCGAGGTGCTTGCCGCCGCGAGCGGCGACGCCACGCGCGACCAGCTGCTGGACACGGCGCGCGCCCTGGCCCGCACGCTACGCGAGCGGCTCGGCGAAGAGCGCGACAAGATCACCGCGCCGCGGCTTGCATCACCGGTGGCGACGCCGTCGATCGACGCGTACTCCAAGTACACGCAGGCCCTGCGACTGAGCATGCAGGGCGATGACGCCGGGAGCAACCAGCTCGCGCGCGAGGCGATCGCGCTCGATACCGGCTTCGCCTCGGCCTGGGCGCTGATGGCGAACAACTACCGCAACCAGCGCGAGCTCGATTCCTCCCGCCTGGCATTCGCCGAGGCGCTCCGCAGGCCGCGTCGGTTGAGCGGCGTCGTTCTCCATCAGCTGCAAGGCGACGTCGCGTACGCGATCGACTACGATCTGCCCGCGGCCGTGCGCGGCTACGATCTCGCGCTGAACGACGCGCCGCGCTCCACGGTGCTCCTCAACAACAAGGCGTTCTACCTCTCGCTACTAGGCCAGTACGATGAGGCGCGCACCGCGTTCAAGCTCGCGGCGGCGCAGGTCGCCTTCGGCCCCGCCGAGGCGCAGTATCCGCTGCTCAACGAGACGGCTATGCTCATCTCGCTTGGCAGGCTGGACGAAGCGCGGCGCACGGCGGGCACACTCACGGGACCCTACGCGCAGTACGGTGGGCTGGAATTGGCGAGCGCCGCGGGGGAATGGGCGCGCGCCGAGAGCCTTGCCGCGGCGCCCCTCGCCTCGCCGTCGACGGCCGGCTGGGTGCGCAACGAGGCGAGGATCGCGGTCGCCGGCGCGCTCGCCGCCCGCGGCGCCGTGCGCGCCGCCGATTCCGCGTTGGCCGATGCGTCACTCGCCTCCACGGGAGGACAGCGGCACTTCTTCGACTACGCGCGCCTCGTGCTGGACGGGGCGTTCTCGACGGGCGCGGCCGCGTCGATCGCGCGCTCGTCCGCGCGCGATACGACGCCGGGCGCGCTGGTCGTTCGCGCGATCGCGTCGGCGCGCGCGGGCGATGCCGCCGGTGCGCGCCGAACGCTGCGACGGCTGCAATCGCTACCGGCGGCGGATCTCCGGCGCCTGGGCGGCGGCCCGCGACTCATCACGGCCGAGCTGGCGGCCAAAGACGGGCGGTGGGCCGACGTCACGCAACAGCTCGACGCGCTCGCGGTCGCGGGCGAGCACGACAATGCGAATCTCGACCGGGCGCCGAGCATCATGGTGCGGTGGCTCGTCGCCGAGGCGTATGCACGATCGGGCCGCACCGACACCGCGGCGTCGCGCTTGGGGCTGGCGATGTCTGGCACTCGGGTGCCTCCGGGCCAGCAAGCAATGCGTGGGCTGATCGCGCTGGTCGCCGAGCTCAAGCTCGCGCGGTGGTCCGCCGAGCGGGGCGACAGCGCGGAGTCGCGGCGACAAGTCGACGCCGCCCGCGCCGCGCTCCGTGCGCCCGACGCGGCGCAGCGTATTTTGGTCGACACGACACAGCTCGCGCTCGAGAAGCTGCTGGCGAAGCGTTCACCGTAGCCCCCCTCACCGGAGGTCGAAATGATGCATGGTCGACTGATGCCACCCATCGCGCTCGCGCTCGGCGCGGTACTCGGTTCGTGCAAGCCTTCGCCAGACCTGACGCCGGATTCGGTTCGCACTGGAAGTGCGGCGCGAATGCAGGCAGCAGCGGTGCCGTGCGATTCGGTTCGGACGGGCGCCGGACCGTGCGCGAATGCGTTTATCATGCGCGCGACGGCGGACTCGGCGCTCGTTCTTTCAGTCGGCGCGGCGCTGTCGGCGGCCGTTCTGGATTCCGTACGCACCGGACCGGGCGGCCCGCGACAAGTCGCGCGCATGGCCGCCACCATCGGCGCTGTCTTGAACCGCATGGCGGTCGCGGTCGCGGACTCGGTGCGAACTGGGGGCGCTCCTCCGACTGGCCCCCGTCCCACGCCCGGCGTGGTCCCGCCGGCGAAGCCGTAGCGCGTGCGGCGCCTCGGCTTCGGAGTGCTATTCGGCGTCGCGGCGTACGTGGTCGCCGCGGCGGCGAGCTACTTCCTGGTGCAGCGCTTCTCGTCGAACATCCACGACCGCGAGATGGAAGCGGGGATGACCGGACTCTTTTTCTTTGGCCCGATCGCCGGCATCGCCGGCTTCATCGCGGGTGTCGTGCGCGGTGGCCGGCGAGGGTCCGCCAGTGGTTGAGCGGCATCACTGCACGACTTTGCGCACGATCGGGTATTCGATCCCGAGCTGCTTCAGGTACGTGTCGTACTTCTTCGGATCGTAGTAGTACTTCCGCATCTCGTCGCGGTACTTCGCCATCACGTTCGCGTTGAGCCACGTCGGCGGCTGATCGGTCGCGGCGAAGAACGGCTTGTACTTGATGGTTTTCGTCTGCACCGAATTGAAGTAGTCCCACGCGTCGGTGACGATCTGGGGCGTGAGCAGAATGTCGAGCATCGTCATCGCCTGCGCCTTGGCGCCCGCGACGACGCCCTTGTGCGCGATCGGCGTCGCCATCGAGATCGCGTTCGCCCAGTTGTGGCCGGGCAGACCGGGGATGTTCGACGGAAAGCGCAGCGTGATCGTGGGCACGTTCCAGCTCACGTCGCCGATGTCGTCCGAGCCGCCACCGGTGCGCTGTTCGTCGGGGATCGGCCCGCTCAGCCGCCCGGGCTTCACGCTCAGTCCGCTGTCGGGGGCGGAGATCTCGCGCTGAATGCCGTGGGCGAGCGCCTGATCTTTCTCGTCCCACGCCGGCATTCCGACCCTCTGAATGTTCTCGTACATCGCTTCGGCCACCGGCCGCGAGAAATGTCCACTCCATCCCGAGCCGACCATCATGATCGTGTCGATCTGCGTGCCGGTCATTAGTGTCGCGCCTTGGGCCATCTTCTTCGCATCCTCGAACATCGCGAGCGTCTTGTCGTAGTCGGTCTGCCGGAAGTAAAACCAGATGCTCGCCGTGCCCGGCACGACGTTCGGCTGGTCGCCGCCGTCGGGGATGACGTAGTGCGAGCGCTGGGGGATGGGCATGTGCTCGCGATGGAATTCCCAACCCGTCGCCATGAGCATCACCGCGTCGAGCGCGCTCTTGCCACGCCACGGCGCGCCGGCGGCGTGCGCGCTCGAGCCCTTGAACTTGAAGATCGCCGAGATGAGCGCGTTGGAGCCCGACTGGCCCCACGACACACCGAAGTCGCTACTGACGTGCGTGAAGAGCGTGATGTCGACGTCCTTGAAGATGCCGGCGCGCACCAGCCACGCCTTGCCCGACATCAGCTCCTCGGCGACGCCGGGCC
>JBDUCS010000267.1:0-5852 GCA_040003335.1 Gemmatimonadaceae bacterium
CCGCATCGCTCGCACGCACCGGCGATCACCTGCTCGTTGGCGAGCACGGTCTTGTCGAACGGGCACCAGTTGACGGCCGCCTTCTTCTTGTAGGCGAGTCCCTGGCGCAGCAGCTGCAGAAAGATCCACTGCGTCCACTTGTAGTATCTGGGATCGGTGGTCGACAGCTCGTGCGACCAGTCGATCATGAGCCCACCGCTGCGCAGCTGGCGCCGGAAATTGGCGATGTTCTGCGGGATGAGGCGCATCGGGTGGCCGCCGGTCTTGAGCGCGTAGTTCTCGGAGTGGATGCCGAACGCGTCGAAGCCCATCGGCTCGAAGACGGTGTACCCCTGCATCCGATGGAAACGGCCGTGGATGTCGGCGCCCGTGAACGCGTAGAGGTTCCCGATGTGCAGCCCCTCGGCCGACGGGTACGGGAACATCATCAGCTGATAAAACGGGCGCTCGCCGTTGAGGAGGTCGGGCGAGTTCGTCCGCTCGCTGTCCCAGCGCGCTTGCCACTTCTTCTCAATGGCTGCCGGGTCGTATCGTTCTTCGTCGATCGGATTCATTCTCAAAACTAAAGCGTCGGAGGGGTGCCCGCCTGCGGACCGATGGCGCCGGGCGTCCGACCTTGGGCGATCGGACCAAATCGGGATCGGTCGTCCTTGTTCCTGTAGCGGGATCTCCAACTCTGACGCCGGCTTGAGGAGTTCGCCTTGCTGCTAGATCTCAGCCATACGGTTGAGCACGGGATGGTCTCCTACAAGGGACTGCCGGCTCCAGTCATCTGCGACTACCTCAGTCGCGAGGCGTCGCGGGCACGGTACGCCGCGGGAACGGAGTTCCAGATCGGCAAGATCGAAATGGTGGCCAATACCGGGACGTACCTCGACAGCCCGTTTCATCGATACCCCGACGGCAAGGATCTCTCGGAGCTCGCGCTCGAGTCGCTGGCGGATCTGGAGTGCGTCGTCGTTCGCGCGACGGAGTCACGGGTGCGGGCGATCGATGCGATCGTCGTCGAAGGGCAGCTTCGCGGCGCGGCCGTGCTCTTCCACACGGGCTGGGACGCGCATTGGCGCACCGACGCGTACTTCGAGGGCCATCCCTATCTCACGCGTCAGGTCGCCGACTTCCTCGTGCGGGAAGGCGTCGCGCTCGTCGGGATCGACTCGCTCAACATCGACTGCACCGACGACGGCGAGCGTCCGGTACACTCGACCCTGCTCGGCGCCGGCATTCCGATCGTCGAGCATCTCACGGGACTCGGCGCCCTCCCCGATCGCGGCGCCCGATTCACAGCGGTGCCGGTGAAGGTGAAGGGGATGGGAACGTTCCCGGTGCGCGCCTTCGCGCGGGTGTAGAACGGCGATGCGGGAGGCGACGGCGCGATGACGGGAAATTCTCGCGCTCGACTAGACGACCGTCCCACTCACCACCTCGTCCGTCGTCACGAGCTTCACGCCCTGCGCCTCCCAACCCCTCAGCAACGCGTCCGACGCCTCCGGGTGGATCGCCTTCGTCGCGTCCGTCACGAGGAAAATCGTCGGCACGCCGCGCTCGATCATCCCATCGATCGCGTACTTGTTGCACACGTCGAGTGCGACACCGTAGACGACCACCTCGGTCGGCGCCCACGTGTCGAGCAGCGTCTCGGCGTTCGGATTCGTGAACACGTCGAACCAGTGCTTGCGCAGCAGCACGTCGCCCGAGTGCCCGTGCAGCTTGCGCGCGAGGTCGTTGTGGTTCGCCTGGCCGGGCTCGATGACGAGCGCGCCCGTGAGCGCCGTCTCGTCGATCTTCTCCGCGCCGCGCGTGCCGCGCATGCAGTGTGCCGGAAATGTCTCCAGGAAATCGGGCGACGCGGAGAGCTCGCGGTGACCGGCCTCGTGATCGTCGGCCGATGCGACGACGGGAATGCCGTGCGCATGCGCGTAGTCGGTCAGCCGCCGGAGGTTCGCCTTGATCAGCTCGGCGTCGGTCACGTATAACTTGCCGTCGGCATCCATGAAGTCGTGCTGGGTGTCGACGTCCCAGAAGATCGCGGGATGATGCATGGCTCGGTGATCGGTGATCGGTAGTCGGTGGTCGGTCCCCTCCCGACAACTTCGCCACGGCGTCCGATCGCTGCTAGTGAATCGAATCTGAGCTCTCGATCGCAGGGTCGATCGGCTCCGCGCGGAACGAGGCCCGCGCGGCTCAGAGCAGGTTGATGTTGATCGAGCCGAAGATGGTGCCGCGCTCCTCGGGCGCCGGCACGAGCGCGCGCTTGGCGCGCTTCTGCTCGTAGCACGCGTGGTCCGCGCGCGCGATCAGCGCATCGAGCGCGCCGTCGTCCTCATCGGCGTCGCCGCGCGCGATGCCGGCGCTCAACGCGATCGCGTACAGGCGGCCGGGGATCGCGTTGGCCTGCTCGACCCACAGCTCGAGCCGGCGCCGAATGATCGGCTCCGCGTCACCCTGCACGTCCGTCACCAGTACCACGAACTCGTCGCCGCCGAGCCGCGCCAGAATGTCGGAGGCGCGGAAGGTGCGCCGCAGGATCTCCGCCGCTTCGAGAATCGCCTCATCGCCTGCGGCCCGACCGCAGCCGTCGTTGATCTCCTTCACTCCGTCCAGATCGACGTAGACCGCGAAGTATCGCAGCCCCGCGCGCTCGGCGCGCCTGCGGTATTGCTCGGCGAGCGTGAGAAAGCCGCGGCGGTTGTAGAGACCGGTCGTCGAGTCGATGATCGACAGCTTGAGCAGCTCTTGCTGCAGCTCGTGACGCTCCAGTGCGTAGCGAATCGAGCGCCGCAGCGAGCGGCCATCGAGTGCCGCCTTCGGGAGAAAGTCCTGCGCGCCCGCCTCCAGCGCGCCCTCCCCGAGCGCGTCGTCATCGACGCCGGTAAGCAGCACCACCGGCACCTGCTCCGTCAGCTCCCGCACGCGATGGAGCGAATCCAGTCCCTGGCTGTCGGGGAGCGAGGGATCGAGGAGAACGAGATCGATGTCACCGGCCGCGAGTCGCTCGAGGCCCCGCTCGAGACGCGTCTCGTGCGACAGCTCGAAGGCGAGCGGCGCGCCGCGCACGCTCCCGATGTTCGCCAGTCCTTCGCGCACGAGTCGCGCGTCGTTGGCGTTGTCCTCGATCAGGAGAATGCGTCGCGCGGCGGGCTCGTCGATGCTCGCGGTCTCGTCCATCGGTGTTGCTACCTCGCGGTGAGTGCCTCAGTGGTGGGCGACGCCTCGATCCACCGCGCGGCGAGGAAACATCGGCGGCGGTCGACGTGACGAAGATGGCGCATGTACGCGCCCATGCTTCGAGTATCGACCTGGGGGGAGATGAACTGCAGCTGTCAGGCGAGCCGCTCTACCGCCCCGTCAGCCAGCCCTCGCGCACACGCAGCTGCGCCGGCGTCGCGTCCGACGTCTCCTCGATCGTGTACGCGCGGCTGGCGCCCTCGCCGCTCGTCACGAGACGGAGGCCGGCCCCCGACAGCGCGTCGCTCCACGGCAACGGCTGGACGCCGCCGACGTGGCGCTCGAACCAGGCGTGCATGTCCCTCCCCATCACTTCGCCCACCGACGCCTCGACGTCGGCCTCCGTGTAGCCGCGACCCTGCAGATAGTACGAGGCGTTCGGCTGGTCCCAGCTCCGCGCCTTGAGTGCGCGCAACACATCATCGGTCGACTTCGCGTTGTTCGTCGCGCTGCGAATCAACAGGTCGAGCACCGACGCGATCGCCGATCCCTTCGTGTAGTAGGAGATGAAGACGGACCCGCGCGCCGTCGCCATCGCGCTCGGCGCGCCGTCCCAATACGGCGCGTAGAACGATGCCATACGCGCCGACGTCTCGCGCGCGCCGGGTGTCTCGGTCACCGCCTTGATGTTCGACGCGAGCGTCTCGTAGTACTCGCTCTTGGTGATGATCCCGGCGCGATGCAGCCCGATCTCGCCGTAGTACTGCGTCCACCCCTCGGCCACCCACAAGCTCGGCTGATACTGCTCGCGCGTGTAGTCGAACGGACCGAGCACCATTGGGCGGATACGCTTGACGTTCCAGGTGTGGAAGTACTCGTGCGCGGCGGTGCCAACACCGGAGAGGAGCGGCATTCCGTCGGCCCACGGCCGGCTGTCGATGATCTCGGTCGAGTAGAGATGCTCCATGCCGTCGCCGCCCGCATAACCGATGTTGAACAAGAAGGTGTACGTCGCGAGCGGCGGCGGCGCGATCACCAGATTCTCGCTGCGCACGATCTTCTCGACGTCGGCGACGAAGCGTGCGCGCTGGCCGTGGTCGGAGCCATTGTGATGCACCGCGACCCGGTACAGCCGCCCGTCGACGCGGAACGAGTCGACGGTAACGGTGCGGGCGACTTCGGTCGGCGTGTCGATCAGCAGGTCGTAGTTCGGAAAGTCGTACTCGCTCTGGTCGAGCGCCGCCGCCTCGCCGTTGATGATGTGCCAGCCGGCCGGCGGCACAATCGTCAGATGCACGGGATTAGCCTTGTGGCCGGCGACGTACATGAAAAGCGATGCCCCGTTCCAATTCGCGTGCGCCGTGTCGAGCACGCTGAACGTGCCCGACAGCGTATTGGCGTAGACGCGATAGCGCACGCGCATGCGATCGCTCCCGGCCGTGCGGACGCGCCACAGCGAACCGTTCTCCTTGTCCCAGCCGAGCGGCCGGTCGTTCGCGCCGGTGATCGTCACGCCGGCGACGTTCTTCGCGAAATCCATTTTCGCGTACCGGCCCGGCGACCAGACCGGGAGCTGCAGCCGCAGCGAATCGGCAGCAATGTGCCCGACATCGATCTGGATCTCGTACCAGTGCGTGGCCGGATCCGGCATCGCGATCCGGTACGCGATCTCGTAGCGCGGGCCTCCGGCGCCTTCGCCCGAGCCGGAGTTCGGCGGCGGGTTCTGCGCGCACGCACCGGCGAGAAACACGAGCAGCGGAAAGGATCGACGGATGAGGGTCACGGGTGCCGAATCAGGGAAATGTGCGGTGATCGGTGATTGGTGATCGGTATCCGGTGATCGGTGTGACACGATTGTAGGAAGTAGCAACCGATCACCGATCACCGATCACCGATCACCGTGCACTCACGGCTTTACCAGCGTGCCCGAGATTGGACCACGCGGCCGCTCGCCGCGCTTGTACAGGTACGCGGCCGGAAGGAGGCGCGCGCCCTGCGCGTCGCACACCGCGTACGAGCTCCCCTCGTAGGCGCACCCGCCCGCGAAACGGCCATCCTTCGTAATCGCGTAGAAGTTGAGGTCGAAGCGCGGACGCCCCTTCTCGTCGAGCAGCCGCTTCTCGGTCATCGCGATCACGCGCTCCATCACCTTCAGGAGCGCCGCCTCGGGCGCCATCCCCTGTCGCATGAACTCCACGGCCAGAAACGCGCCGCATACCTTGATGTTCGCTTCACCTCGCCCCGTCGATCCCGCCGCGCCCACCTCGTTGTCGCAGTACTGGCCGGCACCGATGATCGGCGAGTCGCCGATGCGGCCGGGAATCTTCCACGACAGTCCGCTCGTCGTCGTCACCGAGCCCACGTCACCGCTGGCCGTCACGGCGTTCATGTTGATCGTGCCGTGCGTCCACTTCATTGCCAGCTCGGCGTGCTCGGGCGCGGCATCACTCGGGCCGCCGAACGCGCCACCGGCACCGCTGCTCGCGCCGGGGTACGCCGGATCACCCTTCGGCATGTCGAAATAGTTCTGCCATCGCGTCGCGCCCGCCTTCCACTTCTCCCAGTCCTGTCGCGATTGCTCCGTCAGGAGATTCTGTTCCTTGAATCCCATGCGCAGCGCGAAGCGCTTGGCATCCTGGCCAACGAGCATGATGTGATCGGTGTGCTCCATCACCGCCTTGGCG
>JBDUCS010000268.1:0-5811 GCA_040003335.1 Gemmatimonadaceae bacterium
TGGATCGCCTTCATCTGCTCGCGCAGGTACATCTCGCGCTGGCGCTGGCCGAGCTCCTCCTGCACCTGCGACTTGATCTCCTCCTGCGCTTCGAGGAGGCCGATCTGCCGCTGCACGTGCACCAGCACGCGGCGCATCCGCTCCTCGACGCTGAGCGTCTCGAGGAGACCCTGCTTCTCGGGTACCGACAGCTCGAGGTAGCCGGCGACGAGGTCGGCGAACCGGCCGGGCTCCTCGACGGAGTCGAGCACCTGGGTCACGACTTCCTCCGGCAATCCGCGCTTCTCGCCCAGCTCGGCGGCGCGCTCGCGCGTCTCCTTGTTGAGCGCTTCAAACGCCGCGTCGTGGCCGTCGATCGGATTCATCTCCTCCACCGGCATGATCACCGCGGAGAGGTAGTTGTCGGTAGTGACATACTGCAGCGCGGTCGCGCGCTGCTCGCCCTGCAGGAGGAGCTGTACGCCGCCCAATCCGCGCTGCACCTGCCCGATCTTGGCGATCACGCCCATGGAGTAGAGAATGTCCGGGGTCGGCTCATCGGCGTTGTCGCGCTGCGCGACGGCGAACACCAGCCGCTCGCCTTTCAGCGCCGCCTCGATCGCGCGTAGCGTCCCGGGCCGCCCGGCCGCGATCGGCTGGGTGAGCCCAGGAAAGATCATCGTCCCGCGGAGCGGGAGTACGGGCAGCGTCTGTCGCGTAGCCATTCTGTGTTTCCCTATCAACGGTTTATCGCCGCGGGTGCGGTGATCGGTCGATGCCCGCCTGCGAGCGGGCGTGTTCCTCATCGGCGGATCGACCCAATCCACTCCCCGTGCTCGTCCGAATCGCATGGGTCGTTCCGTTCGACACTTCGCGGGCGATTCCGCGTACACAGTCTACTGAGTCCGTAGTGGCGTGCTAGATCGGGCGCCGATCACGTTGTCCAAACACCGGCCACCCCGAATCGTTTCTCGCCTACGAAGTACGTGCTCGGCCTCATGTCACGAGGACAGGCTCATAGTCGAAGTGGCGGACCATCGCCGAAGGCGACTGCCGGTGAGGCACGTTCTTTTCAACGGGCTCAACGAGTGGTACACTAAGCACTTGTCTCTCCTCCGGATTCGCCTCCGTGCCTGACCCGATTGCCCTCTCGTCCGACGCCGAGCTGCGCGCCGTGCTGGGGCGCGCGCTCGCCGGTGGCTACGACCTGGATAGTGAGCTGGGACGAGGCGGCATGGGCATCGTCTATCGCGCGCGAGACAAACGGCTCAAGCGCACGGTGGCGATCAAGCTTCTCCCCCCGGAGCTCGCCTTTCGTGGAGAGATCAAGTCGCGCTTCCTGCGCGAGGCCGAGACCGCCGCGCAGCTCAGCCATCCCAACATCGTGCCCATCTATTCCGTCGATGAGCGCGATGGGCTCGTCTATTTCGTGATGGCGTGCGTCGAGGGGCCGACGCTCGCCCGCCGTCTGCACGACCAGGGACGCATCGGCATAGACGAAACGAGGCGCATCGTCCGCGAGGTGGCCGAAGCCCTCGCCTACGCGAATGCGCGCGGCGTCGTGCACCGCGACATCAAGCCGGACAACATTTTGCTCGATGCCGATACCGGACGGGCGATGGTGACGGACTTCGGCATCGCGCGCGCCGTGCAGGATTCCGGCGACTCCCGGCTCACAGCGACCGGTGTCGCCATCGGAACGCCGGCCTACATGTCGCCCGAGCAGGCCGCCGGCGACCGCGAGATCGACGGCCGCAGTGATCTTTACGCGCTCGGCATCGTCGCGTACCAGATGCTCACGGGCGAGCTCCCGTTCAAGGCGTCGAGCACGCCGACGATGCTGATGAAGCATCTCACCGAGCGGCCGATGCCGGTGATCCACCATCGCCCGGACGTGCCGCCCGACCTCGACGCCGTGATCATGACGCTGCTCGAGAAGGAGCCGGAGCGGCGGTTCGCCAACGCGTCGGCGCTCGTCGCCGCGCTGCAGGGCGACGTGCCGGTGAACTATACGGCGGAGCGCTCCACCACCTACTCCGGCCAGCCGCTCGGCCCGCCGGGGCAACAGCAGCAGTCGTTCGCCACCGTCGGCCCGTACATACCGCCGGCGACGATGACGCCGTCGACGCCGCAGCCGCACGACATCGCGCGCTGGAACGCCGAGGCGGTGCACAATTTCCGTAGTAAGTTCGCCAAGTTCGCCTTCGTCAACGGCGCGATCGTGCTCGTCGCGATGTTCGGCGGGCCCAACGGAACGCCCATCACCGCCGTGTGGGCGATCTACATCGCGGCGCAGTACTCCAAGCTCTGGTCGAACGGATACGACTGGCGCGACGTCTTCCGCCAGCCGCGCGACCGGCAGCTGCTCGACGTCGCGTCCGAGACGATCGAGGACGTGCGCGGCGTCTTCGACAAGTCGCCCGACATTCAGGCGCGCCGCGCGGCGCGCCGCTCGTCGCCGCCGATGGCGCCGATGAATCCGATGGCACCGCTCCCGCCGTTGGGGTTGGGCCAATCGCCGGGCGCAGCGCCGTACGCGGGCGCGCCCGCCTCGCAGGCGTTCGGCGGACCGGACTACGGCCGGCACTCGCCGACGATGCGGCAGGCGGAGGCGAACCGGAACGAGATCTTCGCCATCGTCAACGGCCTCGACAAGCGCGAGCGCGGCCGGTTCACCGACGTGATTCCGTCAGCCGAGGCGCTCTACCAGCGCGTCGAGTCGCTGGCGCGTGGGCTGGCGGCGGAAGAGCGCAGCACGACGGGCGACGCGTCGCGTATGCTCGAGCAGCAGGTCACCGAGCTCGAGGCGCAGGCGAATCCGCTCGACGTCGCGAAGAGCGAGGAGCGGGTGCGCCGCCTCGCGCTCCTCAAGCGCCAGCGCCGCGCGCTCGCCGACGCGGAGCGCCGGCGCGTCGACTCCGTCGCCAAGCTCGAGCGTTGCGCGCTGGAGCTGCAGAGCATGCGGATGGACATGGCGCGCCTTCGCGCGGCCGGCGGCGGGTCGCTGCCGCAGGACCAGTTGACGACGCTGACGGCGCGCGCGCGCCGCGTTGCCGACGAGGTCGATGCCGCCGTCTACGCGGCCGACGAAGTCGGACGCGTGATGCGCGATTCGCGCCGCGACTCGCGATAAGCCGACGTCGCCGTGGCCGATCTCATGCGCGACCGCGTGATAGTCGCGGTGGGCGACCGCTACGATGTCGGCTCCGAGATCGGTCGGGGCGGCATGGCGCTCGTCTACAGCGCGACCGATCTGCGTCTCAGACGTCGCGTCGCGATCAAGGTGCTTCCGCCCGAGCTCGCGTTCCGCCCTGAGGTGAAGACGCGCTTCCTGCGCGAGGCCGAGACGTCGGCGGGTCTCTCGCATCCCAACATCGTCTCGATCTACACGGTCGAGGAGCACGAGGGGCTCGTCTTCTTCGTCATGTCGCTCGTGCAGGGCGAGAGCCTCGCCACGCGTCTCGCCCGCGACCCGCGCCCACCGCTCGACGTCGTGCGGCGCGTGCTGGCCGAGGTCGCGGACGCGCTGTCGTACGCGCACGGGCACGGCATCGTGCACCGCGACATCAAGCCCGACAACATCCTGCTGGACCAGGAGTCGGGCCGCGCCATCGTTACCGACTTCGGCATAGCCCGCGCCGCCGAAGCCGACTCGCGCCTCACCGTGACCGGGATCGCGGTCGGCACGCCGGCATACATGTCGCCCGAGCAAGCGATGGGCGAGCGCGAGACCGATGGACGCGCCGACATCTACTCGTTGGGCATCGTGGGCTACCAGATGCTCGCCGGCGAGCTCCCGTTCGTCGCGTCGAACACGCCGTCGATGATGATGAAGCACCTGAGCGAGGTGCCGCGTCCGATTCGCGAGCGCCGTCCCGATCTCCCCTTCGGCATGGCGACGGCGATCGACCGCGCGCTCGCCAAGAAGCCGGAGTCGCGCTGGCCGAGCGCGTCGGCATTTCGCGAAGCGCTGATCAGCGACGACTATCGCGGCGCCGCGTACGTGCCGCGCAACGAGAACATGCTCGGCGTTCCCGGCGCGGTGCCGGCGATGATCAACGGCGAGCAGCTGCGGCAGCAGGCCGAGCAGATGCGCGCGCGCGGCTTCGTCGGGTTGCGCGTGGCGCGCGACGCCAACGGCCGCTTGATGGCGGAGGTCGGCGGCGGTCCGTTCTCGCCGGACGCCGGCGGCAACGCTTCGCAGCCGCCGGCACCGTATCCGATGACGCGCAAGGAGTACCGGCGGTGGGTGCGCGCGCAGCGTCGCGGATATTACGACTCCGACCAGATGCTGGCGGCGCGCCCCGTCGAGGATCGCATCGTCGCCTTCCGCCGCACGCTCTTCGGATCGGCGGGCCTCGTGAGCATGCTGGCGCTGATGAATGCGTTCACGTCGCCAGAGTTCGCCTGGTTCGTCTTCCCGGCCATCGGCATGGGGATCCGCGTCGTGAAGCGTTACGGCAACCTCGCGGCCGAAGGCGTTTCGTTGAAGCAGATCTTTCGGCGGCCCGAGCCCAAGGCACCGCCCCTGCCGCCGGCGCCTTCGCCCGAGGATGAAGCCGGAAAGCTGGTGCCGGCCGATGTGCTCGCCGGCTCACACGGCGCCGCGGTTCGGCGTGCCGTCGCCGACCGCGGTACGATCCGCGCCATCGTTCAGAACCTCGCCGCCGCGGACCGGGATCTGATCCCCGAGGTGATGCCGACGGCAGACGCGCTGCTCGAGCGCGTCGCGTCGCTCGCCCAGATGCTGCACCACCTCGATGCCGACGTCTCGCCGCAGATGCTCCAGCACCTCGACGCGCGCATCGCCGCCGCCGACGCCGAGCCGGCCGACGCGCCCGACCGCGAGCGGCGGCTCGCGCTGCTGCAGCGCCAGCGCACGACGCTGCGCGATCTCGCCGACCGCCGCGGGAAGGTGACGCTCCAGCTCGAGAGCGCGGCGCTCGCCCTGCAGAACCTGCGCTTCGATCTGCTCAAGCTTCGCTCGGCTGGAGTGCAGGCGGCGCTCAGCGACGTCAACACCGCGACGCAGGAAGCGCGCGCCCTCTCGCGCGACATCGGCCACGTCATCGACGCGGCGGACGAAGTCCGGAAGCTCTAGCGACTCGCGGGCGCAACACAGGCTTCCTCGGCGCATGAAGCGCATGCATCCTTTCGCAGGTCGCCTTCACTCTCGGAGCCGTCCCTCATGCACGCTCGTTCCGCGCCGCTACTCGCCGTCTTCGCGCTCGTGCCCCTCGCCGCACCCGCCGGGGCCCAGCGCGCCGTTCCCACGCCGGCGTCGGTCATCGGCTTCGAGCCGGGCGCGGACCGTAAGCTGCCGAAGTGGTCGCAGGTCGCTGACTACTTCACCGCGCTCTCCAAGGCGACGCCGCGAGTGCAGCTCCACGTGCTCGGCAAAACGACGCTCGGCCGTCCGTTCCTCGCTGCGTTCATCGGCGATTCGGCGACGATCGCGAATCTGCCGCGCTATCGCGAGATGCAGCGCACGCTCGCCGACCCCCGGCTCCAGGCTGCCGGCGATCGCGCGCGCATTCTCGCCGACGGCAAGGTGGTGGTGCTCGTCACCTCGAGCATCCACTCGACGGAGGTCGGCGGCATTCTCACCCCGATGCGCCTGGCGTACGAGCTCGCGTCGCGCGAGGACGCCGAAGCGCGCGCGATTCGCGCCAACGCGATCACGATCGTTGTGCCGTCGCTCAACCCCGACGGCGTCGACATCGTCGGCGACTGGTACCGCGGCTCGTTAGGCACCGCGTACGAGGGAACGTCGCCACCGGAGCTGTACCACCACTACACCGGTCACGACAACAATCGCGACTGGTATGCGTT
>JBDUCS010000269.1:0-5806 GCA_040003335.1 Gemmatimonadaceae bacterium
TCGGCGACGTCGACGTGACGGTCGGCCGGCTCGTCGAAGCTCGATGCCACGACCTCACCGCGTCCCCACGAGATCATCTCGCTGACCTCTTCCGGACGCTCGTCTACCAGCAGCACGAGGAGCGTCGCCTCGGGATGATTGATCGCCACACCTTCCGTGATAGCCTGGAGCAGCATCGTCTTGCCGGCGCGAGCCGGAGCAACGATCAGCGCGCGTTGACCGTACCCGATCGGCGCAATGAGGTCGATCGCGCGGCGTGTCAACTCCGGGCCGGCCTTCGCCGATCGCCCCGTCTCGAGGGTCAGCTTGCGCTCAGGATACGACGCCGTGAGCGAGCTGAAGTCGGGACGGCGCGTCGCGTCCGATGGCTCACCGCCGTTCACCGTCGTGAGCTCGACGACCGTCGTCCGCCCGCGGTGATCGCGCCCGGTCGTCGCGACGATCGCATCGCCCCGCCGGAGATTGAACTGTCGCACGACAAAGGGGGGAACGAATGCATCGGAGGCCGTTGGGAGATAGCTGGCCGCCGCTCGCCGAATGAATCCCCCTTCGCGCGAGGAGTCGAACCACCCTTCGGCGGTGCCATCGGCGACGAGGGCGGCCGGGGCGGCGGCATTGCCGCCACTACCGCCACCGCCGGGGCCGTTGCCGGCGCCGCTGTTCTGATCGGGGCGCGGTGCGCCGCGTCCGCGACGCCGTCGGCCTCGGCGTCCGTTGAATGTGGCGTCGCGATTCGCGCCGGGGGCGCCATCGCGATTCGCGTCGCGACTGCCGTCGCGCTGGAAGCGCGGCTCGTTGCGGTGGCGATCACCACGCTGATGCTGATGCCGCGGATTGGTCGAGCGATTCGGGTCGTGGCCGCTGCCGTCGCCGTTTCGGTCGACGCCGGGCGCCGGCACCGGAGCTGATCCGCTGTCGGCCGACGATTCGGCCGGCGCGGACTGCGCTGTGGACTCGGGGTCGGTGGTCGGGGTCATCGCCACGGGAGAGGGAAGTGCTGGCGGCGCGACGGTCGCGGAGGATGCGGGGGGCGCATCGTCGGCGTACGGGTTGAGGTCAGCCGACGCATCGGGTGCCTCGTTCGGATCCTGCGGCTCGCGGGACTGCGGGCGTGGCCCGCGGCCGCGCCGCGGAGGACGTCGACGTTCGTTCATGCAGCGATGTGTGTCATGGGTGGAATTCCGCGCGCACCGTGCGAGGCGGGATCTCCGCTTCGCGTTCGGACGCGCACTACGGTAAAGCGACTGGACAATGCGTTCGCATCGGGCTCGCCGCGGATCACGGCTCACGAGCTGTTGTTACGGGCCTGCAGAACGTCTCTCGGAACGGGTCGCCCTGACGACGCGGCAATCGAATCGGGCCGGTCGACAGCGGGAGACCAATCGCTCGCGCGCTCCGGTCTCAGCCGGCGCTCAGCGTCCGCACACGGGCGGGCAGCGCGGCCAAACGGGCGCTGCGAGCGGGGCGGTCCACGCCAACTCGCGTCGGACGGCCATATCGAGTATCGCCTCGGGAGCCGGTTTGCGCAAGGAGAGCGTGAATAACGAACCGGGGATCGCGGATCGCGAAGAGTCCTCAGTCAGCGGATCGTTCGCCGCGCAACTCATCGAACTTGCGCACCGAGTCGGCGACGCGGCGCGTGAGGTCGATCATGCGCTGGACCGTCTTCTGGTGTTCGTGACCGAGCGTCGGCTCGAGATTCAGCAGCTGCGCCTCCGCGAGGAGCGCGGCCAGCGGATTGTTGATCTCGTGCTGAAGACGCGCCGTCGCGCGATGCAATTCGGTGAGCTGGGCTAGCGGGTCGAAATCGTTCTTTTCTCGCGCATCTGGCACGGGGTGACACCGTCTCCTGCGAGAGGATAGCTTCAATGTAATCATGATTGCGACTCCTATCGACCCCGCCGCCGAGCTCGCCCGCGTCGTCGATGCCTACCGCGATGACAACGACATGCAGGTGCTGCTCGAGCGGCTCGACGTCATCGCCCGCGCCGCCGATGTCGATGCGCTCGTCGCCGCGATGGAGCCGTACCGGTCGATTCCGGAAGTGGCGGGACCGATCTACGAGCACGTCGTCACGACACGGCCCGACGACGCGCGTGCCCTCGTGATTCTGGCGAATGCGTATTGGCTCACCGGCCGCGGACCCGATGTTGTCGGCGCGCTCGCGTCGCGCGCCATCGCCGCCGACGCGAACGAGCGGGGCGCATGGCACCTGTGGGCGCTCTCCGAATCGGACCCGCGAACGCGTACCGAGCGCTGGCGGCAAATCACCGAGCGATTTCCCGACGACGAGCTCGCCCGCGCCACCCTCGCCGACAACGCCGCCAGCCTGGCCGGCGCCGAGCACGATGCGGAGGCGCTGGCGCTGGCGATCACGACGTATGAATCGCTGGTGCCGACCGCGACGCGACCCGGTCAGCGCGAAGCACTGGATCGCGCGATTGCGACGCTGAGGGGCTGGAGGCTCTAAGAACTGTCGGCTGTCGGTTGACAGCGGCTGCTACGCCGTCGCGTCGCGGAGTCTGCGGGTGAGCTTGCCGACCGCGGCCAGCAGCTCGCTCAAGTCGAACGGCTTCGGGATGACAGGGCAGCCGCAGGCGTCGATCAGTTCCTGGGCGCGCTCGCTCGCGTCGCCGGTGGTGAACAGCGTCTGGCGGCGGAGATGTGGCTGAATCGACGCCGCCAGCTCGAACAGCTCATCGCCGCGCATGTCGGGCATCCGGAGGTCGACGATCATGCAATCGAAGTGCTGCTCGGTGAGGAGCACGTGTGCGCGCTCGCCGGAGCCCGTCGCGACGACCTCGTAGCCGGCGCGCGTCATGGCGATGCTGAGCGCCCGGCAGATCGTGGACTCGTCGTCGACGACGAGCACGCGTACACGATCAGCGAGTCCCATGCCGGGCCTCCGCTCTCGTATCGCCTTCCCGTGCTGCCATGAGCGACGTCAACCGCACAATGAACTCCTCCGGTTCCACCGATTGCCGCAGCTGGGACGGGGTGAGCCCCGTGGCCGACCGCACCTGCCTCGCGAACAGCCGGTGCGAGGCGTAGCCGAGCTTCGTCGTGACATCTTCGATCAAGTAGCCCGGATCACGCATGTAGTAGTAGGCACGCGTGAGCCGTGCGCCGAGCAATAACGTCCGCGCCGGCGCGAGCCCGGCACGGTCCAGCCATCGATCCAACGAGCGGCGCGTCATCCCCGCCGCCGTCGCAAGGTCGCGCACCCCGCGAAAGGTATGCGGCGCTCGCATGAGCCTGGCGATCGCTCCCTGCAGCGAGGGCGGCAGCGTGCCGAGTGGCAAGGACATGCGATCCATCAGCACGTCGCTCAGCGCGTAGGCGGGTTGCCCCTCGAGCAGCTCGCGAAACCGCCGAGGCTCGTCATCGAACCCGCGGAGCACGATCGTTTGCACGCCGTGTTTCGCCAGCTCGACCGTCGATTTCAGCGATTCCGGCGTGAGCCCCGTGTAGAGAACGATGGGGAGCGACGGATGGCGCGAGATCAACGCTTTGAGTTCAATTGTGCCCGACATCCCATCGGCGCGCGGATCAACGACCGCTACGTCGACGGGCCACGTCCGAACCGCCTCCGCGAGCTCGGCCCATCCATCGACTGGAATGAGCGTATGCTCTCGAGCGAGAACGACGCGCAGGTGGGCAAGAAGGTGGGGCGAAAGGCGTGCGACGACTTCCACGGGGGGTCTCGGTGTGTCCTAAAAGTGCACATCCATGTCCTAAAATGTGCATTTACCGAGAGACGCGCGACCCTACCTTCGGAAACAGATTCAGTCCCCACTGAAAACGTTCCCGCCGAGAGGTTTTATGCGCCGTCGTCACATTGCCTATATCGCCCTGGTTCTTGCCTCCTTGGCTGCGTCTGCTTGCACGAATCCGACTGCTCCGAAGCCCGCGAATGACGGTATCGTGGTCGGTACCGGCTGAGGTCTTCGTTCGATCAGCTTTTTTTGATCTAAAGTTGGGACGCGAGCTACTGAGCGCGTCCCATTTTTTTTCAGGCGACTCCTGCCATTGTTCTCATGCGGCGAACCGCATCCGCAACTTCGGCAACTTCGGACTCCGGTACGTATTCCGAGGCGCGTGCCCTGGCAACGATGACCACACCCCCATCTCGGATTTCCTCGAGCGCTCGCTCCGCCATGAAGAGCACTTGAAAAAGCTCGTGGCGCTCCGCAACGTCGACTGCGCGCTGCAAAGCAAGTTTCGCAGCGTCAACGCGGTCAAATGCGCGGTAGCCTTGACCCACGAAGTAGTGGAATTGCGCTAGCACCCAGGGAGGCAACGCCGCCGATGAGAGCTCCCGCCGATACTGTTCGAACACGGGTTCGCATCCATCCGCCGCGGCAATTTCCATCAAGTTGACGGAGGCGACCCAGCGCATGTACTGCTCGCAGGCTGTGGCCGCAACGATCAAATGCGCATCACGGGCCGCGCTCCGCAACCCGAGTTCGTAGAATGAAACGGCCAAGTCCGACAGGGTACGATCACGGTCTTTCTGTTCTCGTAGGCCGCTGAGGGCATCGTAGTTCAGGCGCACCGACCGGGAAAAATCCTGCTGGCGATAGGCAATTGTGGCACGGTCAAGCATAGCAAGCGATCGTACCTCCGAGAAGCCGCGCTCCTCGGCGCTCCCGATTGCTGCGAGAAGCATTTGGTCGGCCTTCTGAAAGTTGCCCCGCTCAATCGTTAGGCGCGCTTCAGCCATCCGAGCGCGCAATACGTTCATTATGTCGCCCCGCATGCTCGCCGTCTCTTCGGCTGCGGCGAATGCGAGGGATGCTTCACTCCACTCGGCCAACAGACGATAGCAACCACCGAGCTGCAAGTTGGCCGCTATAATCAAGTCGACGTCGTCGGCGGGGAGTGCATGCGCCAAAACGGTGCGATAGACGTCGCTCGCGAGGTGCCACTTCGCGTCGAAGTGCAAGGCGCGGGCGTAGGCCATCAATCGGGGCGCGAGCGTCGTGATGTTCGCCCGGCGACAGTTTTCGATTGCGTCGGCGATACTGCTCAGGAGTGCGCGGAATTTGTCGGTCGGCGCGAGCTCAAGAATAGACTCGCGGACTGCTGACAGGCTCCATGCGTCCACGCCGGCGCCGTCGATCCACCGATCGAACAGCCGCAAAGTGACGAGGCCGGCCGAGAGAGACTTCCACGCGCCGCTCGACTCATCCATGCCCGCTAATGCTTCAAAAAACGGTAGGTGTTGCAGCGAACGATCAGAATCGCCCATCCAATGCCTCCGTACCTCGGTCATCGTGACTACGTTGGCCTAGAAGATCGGCATGTGCGCAGGATCACACAAGTGCAGTTTTGAGACAAAGGCTGGTCATTTCAGGACAATTTGTTGCGCTCCCCGGCCTCGCGCTGATAGCCACGACCTGCAACGTGACAGTGTCCAATAAGACGACACTATTCAATTGCTGTCGGGTGCCTTGCTGGCGCACCACGTAAGTCGACTGGCGCAGGCAGTGATGCTGGTGCCGAGCATCCGACCCGGACCACAACAAGTCGGCGAGCTCGACGCCCGGCACGGCGCGCCCGCGCTCGAGCACGAGGTACAAGAGCAGCGCAAAGTGCGCCTCGGCCGCGGCTGTTATCTGCGCGCGGTCCGTTTCGAACAGCGCCGAGCCCAACGTGCGCTCACCCCTTTGCTACGCTTGGCTGCTGCGTCACGCGTGCGTCACGCGTCGGCGGCTGCTTCTACTTCTTTCCGTCCGACACGAAGCGGGTTCCGGTCTTGTCCAACTGCTCGAGCGACTTCTGCATCGAGTTGCCGATCACTTGC
>JBDUCS010000270.1:0-5790 GCA_040003335.1 Gemmatimonadaceae bacterium
GCAAGGACAAGGTCAACAACAGGGCGGTCAGCAGCCGGGGCAGCAGCCCGGCCAAGGACAGGGATCCCAGCCAAATGGCGGACGGCTCGGGACGTCGCCACAAGGTCAGCCGGGCAATCCGAGCGCGATCACCGCCGGCCGCCCGCTCACGCCCGAAGAAGCGCGACAGTTTGGCCGCGAATTCCGCGACCGCCGCGAAGCCGCGGAGGGACTGCGCCGGGAGCTGACGCAACAGGGCGAGAGTACGAAGGAGCTCGATCAGCTCATCGCCCGCATGCGCGCGCTCGAGGGCACGAAGCCCTACGAGGACCCGCGCGCGCTCGCGCAGCTACAGGAACAGGTCGTCGAGGGGCTCAAGTCGTTCGAGTTCGGTCTCCGCCGCAAGCTCGACGTCCAGCCCGATCGCCCGCTCCTCAACAGCAACGACCAGGTACCGGCGGGCTACAAGCAGCTCGTCGAGGAATACTACAAGTCGCTGGCGAAGAAGCCCTGAGATGCAGACGAATCACGAGAAACGAAAACGCCATTCGAGCCTGTGACCGCGTTTCGTTTTTCGTGATTCGTTTTTGAGCATCGCGTCGTCCTCTGAGGACGGCAGTTTTCTTCAGACCAGGGCAGCATGCTCCCCCTCCTCTACTTCGTCTTCATCCTCTCGGGCGTCGCCGGCCTGATCTACGAATCGATCTGGAGCCGGTATCTCGGCTTGTTCGTCGGCCACAGTGCCTACGCGCAGATCATCGTGCTCACGATCTTCCTCGGCGGCATGTCGATCGGCGCGCTCGTCGTCGGGCAGCGGTCGCAGAAGCTGCGGCAGCCGCTCGTCACGTACGCGATCGTCGAGGTCGCTGTCGGGCTGATCGGGCTTGTCTTCCACGATCTCTTCCTATTTGTCACGCGTATCGCGTACGACTCGCTTTTTCCGCCGCTCGGCGGAACGACGCTCCTGATCGCGAAGTGGGCGCTCGCCGGCATCCTCATTCTTCCGCAGTCGATCCTCCTCGGCGCGACCTTTCCTCTCATGAGCGCGGGCGCATTGCGCATCGCGTCGGCACGTCCGGGACGGGTGTTGGCGCTCCTCTATTTCGCCAACTCGCTCGGCGCGGCAGTCGGCGTGCTCCTCGCCGGCTTTTACTTGATGGCGAAGTCCGGACTCCCCGGCACGCTCCTCACCGCCGCGATCATCAACATCGTGGTCGGCCTCGTGACGTTCCTCGCCGTCCGCATCGTCAAGCCGGCCACCGACGCCGCGCCCGAGGTCGCCGACGCAGCGGATGAACAACCGAGCACCGAGCACCGATCACCGATCAGCGCCCAGTGGCGCCTGTTGTTGGCGCTCAGTGCGGGAACCGCCATCGCGTCGTTCATCTACGAGATCGCATGGATCCGCATGCTGTCGCTCGTGCTCGGGAGTGCGACGCATTCGTTCGAGCTCATGCTCTCGGCGTTCATCCTCGGCCTCGCGCTCGGCGCGCTCTGCGTGCACTGGATTGCCGACCGCCTCAAGAACCCCGTGCGCGCGCTCGGCATCGTGCAGTGGTGCATGGGATGCGCCGCGCTGGCGACGCTGCCGATCTACCTGCGATCGTTCGATTGGACCGCCTCCCTGCTTGCCGCGCTCGACTACACGGATCAGGGCTACAATCTCTTCACCGCGGCACGCTACGCGTTCTGTCTCGCGGTCATGCTCCCGTCGACCTTCTTCGCCGGGATGACGCTCCCGCTCATCACGCGCACGCTTTTCGTCAGCGGCCGCGGCGAGCGCGCGGTGGGATGGGTGTACGGCATGAACACGCTCGGCAGCATCGTCGGCACGATGCTCGCCGGCCTGGTGCTTCTCCCGATCATGGGCGTGAAGAATCTGTTGATCGAAGGCGCGGTGATCGACATGGCGCTCGGCGTGATCCTGCTGCGCGTTGCCGCGTCGGGGTCGCCGGTGGCGCGGCGCGTCGCCTACGGATCGGGGCTCGCGCTCGTCGCCGTGACGATGCTTGCCCTGTTTACCACGCCGTTCGACCGGAACCGCTTGGCGAGCGGCGTTTATCGCTACGCGCACATCGCCGGGCCCAAGGAGCGCAAGATTCTGTTCTACGAGGACGGGCGCACCGCCACGGTGACCGTCGCGTACGGCGGAGCCGGCGAGGTGACGTCGATCCTCACCAACGGCAAGCCCGACGCGTCGCTCGACTCGACGTGGTTCAAGCACGACGGCCTCCGGCGGCCCGTGGGGGGCGACGAATCGACACAGATCCTTCTTCCGCTCATCACGCTCGCGCACGCGCCGCACGCGCGAACGATGGCGGTAATCGGATTCGGCTCCGGGATGTCGACGCACACGCTGCTCGGAAGCCCCGAGGCGAGGGCGGTCTACACCATCGAGATCGAGCCCAACATGCCGAAGGGCTCGCGCCTCTTTCGGCCGGTCAACGAGCGCGCGTACTCCGATCCGCGGTCGCACATCGTGATCGACGACGCGAAGTCGTTCTTTGCCGCGTCCAATCGCAAGTACGATCTCATCCTCTCGGAGCCGAGTAATCCGTGGGTGAGCGGCGTGTCGGGGCTGTTCACGGGCGAGTTCTACTCGCGCGTGCGCACATATCTCGGGCCAACCGGCGTCTTCGGCCAGTGGCTGCATCTCTACGAAATCAACGACGGGCTCGTGCTCAGCGTACTCGCGGCGATCCACAAGAACTTTCCGACGTACGACATCTACATGACGGGATCGCACGACATCTTGATCCTGGCGACCAATGCCCCCGCGCTGCCCGCACCGGATTGGAGCGTGCTCCAGCTCCCGGCGATGCAGTATGACTTCTCGCACCTCCTGCCAGTCACCGACCTCTCCGGCGCGCACCTGATCTCACGCGCCGCGCTCTCGCCGCTGCTCGACCATTGGAACGATCCCGGTAATTCGGACTTCTATCCGGTGCTCGACCTGGGCGCCGAGCGCACGCGCTACGTCCGGGCGTACGCGACCGGTTTCCAGAATCTGAACAGCGGCCGGTTCGACATCGTCGCCCCGTTCACGGGCATTCGTGTCGGATTCGCCACGAGCGCGCTCGCGCCGATTCCGGGAGTCGATCGCATGCGCGGTCTGGCGATCGGGGCGGCGCTACGCGGCATTGCCGTGACCGACAGCTTCGCCGGCAACCCCGGCTACAACCTGACACCAATGCGGCAGCGGCGCTGGAACTTCGACGCCGTGCTCGCCGCCGCCGCGCCGCCGCCGGACTGGCACCAGTGGCTCAGCGATTTCTTCGCCGTCGATGACGACATCCACGCCGGCACCACCGGCGTTGCCGACGAGGCGTTCTATGGCTCCGTGAACCGTTACCTCGAGCGCCAGCGCGCGCCGGAGCCGGTCAAGCACTCCGTCGGCTTCCTGCACGCCATCTCGGTGTGGGACTTCGCGACGGCGTCGAAGGAGGCGGACGCGCTCCTGCCCGCGGCGGTCAAGGGCGACCACTGGATCGCGCCCGACGCGCTCCGAAACGGCGCTACGGTCGCCAAGCTGCGCCTCGGCGACGTCGCCGGCGCCGGGCGCGTGCTGTCGTCGATGGCGCCGCAGAGCAAGCTTCCGTCGAGCGATCTGCGGGCGCGGCTGCTCTTCTCCTACTACCAAGACGCGCGCCGCCACACCGACGGCACCGGACACTGACGCGACTCACGAGGCACAACCGTGCGACTATCACACCGAACCCTGCTCGTCGCCGTCTTAATTGTGGCGGCCGCCTGCGCCCGACGAGGCGGTTACACCTCGAACGAACCAGGCGGCGACGACGCGTCGCAGACGCGCACCGCCACGCTGCACGTCGAGAACAACAACGTGAACGACGTCATCGTGTACGCGGTTGGCGAAGGGATGGAGCCGCGGCGTCTCGGCCTCGTGACCGCCGTGTCCCGCGCGGACTTTACGCTCTCCCCCGAGATATTCCTGACCGGGCAGCTGGAGATTATCGGCCGGCCGCTGGCGAGCAGCAGCGTCGCGCGCTCTGGCCCGCTCACCGTCAGCGCCGGGCGCGAGGTGACGTTTCGGATCGAGATCAACCTCGCGGCGAGCATGGCCACGGTCCGCTGACTCGGCGCCGCCGATGCAGAACGGCCGGCTCGACGAGTGTCGAGCCGGCCGTTCTGTTCCAGCGGAATCAGAGCAACGCGACGAATCGCGTTAGCTGCCCATCTTCGAGACGTTCTCAGCCGCGGGACCCTTCTGCCCCTCGACGATGTCGAACTCGACCTTCTCGCCTTCGGCGAGCGTCTTGAAGCCGCCGCCCTGAATCGCGGAGTGGTGAACGAAGCAATCCTTCTGGCCGTTCTCGGGCGTGATGAAACCGAAGCCCTTCGCATCGTTGAACCACTTCACTGTGCCGGTCGTACGCATATCGCTTCCTTGTGTTCGTGTGGTCGGAGTGCGGTCATGCCGTACGTACCGACTACAACTGGTGTCGTGATGCACGCCTCACGACGGGCGTTGTTCCCGGGTCGCCGGCCGAATGCCGAAACGTCCCGCGCGACGCACATACAAAAAGAGGCCCGCGAAAGCAGGCCCCTTGATTCATCCGGAACGTGTGCCGCGCACGAGTGCGCGTTTGTCGCTCGTGTAGGGTAACACATCCCGGGCCAGGGTGCAAGCGCCAAGTGCGCGCGCCACGAATGGGCGCCGCCGGGCGCCGCGTGCCTGGGCGCCCGTGCTGGGCGCCGGTGCCGGGCGCTACCGACGATCGAGCGACACCAGCGACGCCGTCGTGAACGCCAGCAATCCTCGGCCGCGGAGCGCGGCGAGGTCGACGCACCGTGTCATCTGTTGCATGCGCGACGACTCAACCTTGACGGGCCGGGTGCCGATACCCATAATTGAACACGTTCAAAAATAGACACGCCTTCGTCTGGAGCACTCCCATGGCCACGCAACCCACCCTCTGGTTCCCTGCCGCCGATCCCGCACGCACACCGTCGCCCTGGTGGTACTTCGGGCGCGCCGTGTACGTCTCCAGGCGCGACTACCGGCGGATCTTCCTGGCCTTCGTCGCCGCCGGCGCACCGTTCGGCGTCGCCTCGGTGCTGCTCGAGCGCCCCGCGCTGATGCGCGTGCCGGAAGCGATGGCCGCGATCGGAGTGCTGATGCTCACGTACTCGCTCGCCGGCCTCTACCGGATGTACGGCCACCCGTCGCGCCGGTACATCCGTCAACTGATCGATCTGGCCGGCGTGCGCTGCGCCGTGACCGTGGCCGACCTCCACATCGGGACGTACCGGCACGCGTTCGCACTCGCCGAAGCGCTCCCCGACGCTACGATCCATAGCATCGACTGCTGGAGCGAAGCCGGCGACGCCTCCGAGCTCGCGGTGCAGGATGTTCGACGGCTCGAGCCGCCACCGACCGGACACGAGCGCATCGTTCCCGGGCGCGCCGACCACTTCCATCTGCCGCTCCCCGACGCGAGCTGCGATGTCGTCGTGTTCGGCTTCGGCACGCACGCGATCGCGGCCGGCGCGGCGCGCGATACGCTATTCGCCGAAGCGCGGCGCGTGCTCCAAGGCGACGGGCAGGTGCTCCTGTTCGAGCACGGCTACGACGTTCACAACTACCTCATCTTCGGTCCCGTCATCGATCACGTGACGCGGCGCGACGACTGGCTGGCGACGATGCGCCGCATCTTCACCGATGTGCGCTACGCCCGCAGCTCGGCCGCCGTCGACCTCATCGCCGCACGCCGGTGAGCGCGCAAACATCGTCGCTCCCGCGCCGAAGGCCGATCGCCCATCACCCCTAGCTCAACGCGAGGGCTCCCC
>JBDUCS010000271.1:0-5778 GCA_040003335.1 Gemmatimonadaceae bacterium
CCGCCCAGAATGGCGGGCACGAGTGGTCCCGTCGTCCGAAACGCCAAGATCAACGACGCCAGGATGGCGCCCGCGCCGAGGTAGGCCACCATCACCAGGAGCATGATGGCGACGGCCACGAGCGCATGGCTCACGCTCATGTGCGCGCCCAGCAGCAGACCGACCGCCAGGAGGACCGCCGCTTTGCAGGTGGCGAAGAGAACGTCGTAGCCGATGAGCCCGCTCAGAATGACGGGCAGCGGCTGCGGCGTGCCCAAGAGCGCCTCGAGCGTGCCGGTTTGAATTCCATTCGATATCGCGGTCGGCAGGGCGGTGAGGGCCGACGCGAGCACCGTGAACGCAACGATGCCCAACAGCACGAACGCGAAGAATTCGCCGCCTTGCGTCGCGATCGTCTGTGCCATGAACGGCTGCAGTGCGCGCGAGACAAAAAACACCGGCACGAGCGTGACGACGAACGATAACATGCCCAGCGTCGCGTTCAGGCGGTAGCTCATCGCCGAGAGAAAATTCGCGCGCACCAGCGCGCTCGCGGCGCCCACGCTACCGCGCTCCCGGCGCGTGCCCCACGCCTCCAATGATCCGTTCGATCAGGTCGGCGAGCGAGAGCTGCGTGCGCTCGAACCGCGCGATGGACATGCCGGCGACCGTGAGATAGTGCAGCACCATCGCCGCGCGGTCCGGGCCCCCCGGAATCTCGAGCGTGACCGCGCTCCAGCCGTCATCGGCGCGCGGCGCCACCGACACGCCGCGCACGACGCGCTGTTCGACGAGCGAAGTCAGTGCGCTATGCTCCGGCTCTCGGCTCCAGATACCGTAGCGCTCGCCGCCATATTGCAGGCTCAGCTCCTGCGCGGGCCCCACGGCGAGGAGACGGCCGTGATCGAGCACTGCGACGCGATCGCACAACTCGAGCGCTTCTTCCGCGTTGTGGGTGGCGAGGAGAATCGTGCACCGCTGGAGACCGGAAATCTCCTCACGCAGAAATGCGCGAAAGGCGCGCGCCGAGATGGGGTCGAGGCTCCGCGTCGGCTCGTCGAGCAGCAACACCCGCGGCCGGGACACGAGCGCGCGCGCGATCAACAGGCGCTGCTTCATGCCCGAGGAGAAGCCACCCACGAGCTTGGTGCCAGCGTCGGCGAGGCCGACGATCCCGAGCACGTCGCGCACACGCTCACGCGCCGCGGCGCCCCGAAGTCCGTGCAGTGCCGCGAAGAGCGCCAGATTCTCCTCCGCCGAGATGCGCCAGTGGAGACTGCGCTCGTCGGCGATCACGGGTGTGAGCACGCGACGCACGCTCGCGGGCTCGCGCACGATGTCGTGGCCCGCGACCGTCGCGCTCCCCGCGTCGGGCACGATGAGCGTCGCCAGCAGCTTGAACAGGGTGGTCTTGCCCGCGCCGTTCGGTCCAAGCAGGCCGAAGAACTCCCCCTCCTCGATGTCGCACGACACATCGTGGAGCACCCGCGCGACCGCCCCCGCGTGCGGACGTGACAGGGCCGCACGCAAGCCACGGCGCACGGGAAACGTCTTGGACAATCCGCTGACGTGAACGGAGATTCCTCTCCGGCGCTGCGCGGCGCCCGCCGCGGGAAGCGCGACGCTCAGATCACCGCTCACCTGGCCGCCGCGATCGGCTCGCGAGCGGGCGCACCGTGCCACGCGTTCAACTGCGCCACCACTTCATCGAGCCGTGAAAAATCGCGGAGAATATCGAGCGCGTACACCGGCGTTGCGCTCGCGACCGTCACCGCGCGCATCATGTGTGTGTGCGTCGCATCGCGACCCAGCAGTTCGCCGACCTTGAGATGCGAGAGCAAGGCCACCGCCGCGTGCGTGCCCGTCAACCTCGTTCGGCGGGCGGGCTCATCAATTGGCATCGCCGAGGTTGGCGCGAGCAGATAGATGGCGGCGAGCGGCGTGCGATCGAATGCAAGTCGCTCGTCTGCGAGATCCGACACGTGACGCTTCGCGGTTCCGTCGTCCGACACGGGGAGGGCGACGCGCTGCAGTCGGTCGGCCGAGTCGGCGAACAACCGCACGCTGTGCACCCCCGGGAGCACGAGGGGCCGGGCGTCCGGCGTCACCGCGACGCAGTCGTCGCTGATCAGTCGGCCGCCCGAATCCGAGATCGCGAGGGCGAGCGTGGACTTCCCGTGAAACTGCGGCGCGAGGAACGCGACCGCGCGTCCGTCGATCGCCACCGCGCTCCCATGGAGGCAAAGCAACCCCTGGATATGCAACACAGTCGCGAAGACGCGGCCGATCACGCAGTCGCGCGCGTCCTCGAGCTTCGCACCGTCGGCCGGGCGCCAGACGATTTCGCGGCCGCCGGCCGTGATGTCGAATGAACCGGTGTCGCTGTAGTCGATTCGGAGTCCGCCCGGCACGGAGAACACGCGTATGCGGAGACCGAGAACCGTGAGCTCGCCGACCAGAGCGGTGCCGGGCCAACTGCCGTCACCTCGCTCGCGCCGATAGTCCGTCGCATCCGACTCAGAAACGACGCGAAGCGTCCAGTCGGCATCGGCCGGCTCCACGGCGCGCAGCTGCGGGAATGGAATCTCCGAGGCGAGTCGGCCGCCGAAAACGGAATACTGGAAAACGTCGGCCATGTAGGCTCGGCAGGGTTGAGAAGCCCCGATCGTCTGGGGCTCCCCAACAAGCGCTGCCTAGCGGGTGCTAGGGGGAACGATATGGAACGAACTATCGGTCGTTCCATTCGGGTTTAGCGAACGTGTGATCTCACGTACCGTCCCGAACCGCTGCAGCGTGGGCTTCTGATACAAGGGCCCCTCCCTTGAATGGTGAATTGCCGGGCATCCGCCCAGCGATGGTCGGCCATGAAGGCCGAACTCCGATCGCGGCTCACGCCGCAGTGATTCAGCCGGCACGCGCGATCACCCGCTCGCGAGGCTGAGACCCACTGAATGGAGACTCCCGATTCCGGAGCCATAGCTCTGTCTGCAAGGTAGCGTACAGCAGCGTGCCGAGTTCATTGCTGCCGGTCGCTTGATACTCGGTCCACGCGCCGCGCAGCGCACGCTCGTCGATCACGCCGAATTGCGCAAGTAAAGAATTCGTCATCACATCCACCATCCACGCCGGCGGCGTCTTCCGCATCCACTGGTCGAAATAGCCACTCGTCATTCCAGTGCGGTTCCTCCGTGGCGCCAGCACGTCATCCGGCAGCAAGCCCCGCACCGACGCTCGGAGGAGACGCTTGCTCTCCTCGCCGGACAGACGCTCCGCGGCTGGCCGCGGCGCGGCAAACTCGACGACGCGGCGATCGAACAGCGGCAACCGCAGCTCGACCCCTTCCTCTACACCGAAGTCGAAGATTGGAGGCCGAATCACTCCAAAGCACTGATGCGTCATGCACTGGTACGCCTGCTGCTCGGCGAATCCGGCGTTCTCGAGCCGTGGGACGCACGCCGTCTCGCGCCCCTCGAGGTCGTGTGTACGGACGAAATCCGCTCGCATCCACGTCGGCGGACGAAAGGCATACGCGTCGGCGAGGGGCTTGCCGCCACGCAGCAACGCGACCGCGCGCCTCGCCGTCGGACCGAGCGTCGGCACGACGGCCTGGCGCACGAAGTAGCGAAAGCCGTAGCGGCGGACGCGCGCATTCCACTCTCGGGAGAGGGCGAGCCAGCGTCCACCGCGAAACATGTCCGCGAGATAGAGATCCGTTCCCGCGAAGAGCTCGTCGCCGCCGATGCCCTGCAGGGCGATGCGCGCGTCAACGGCGCGGCTGCCGCGCGCCATCGCGCGCTGCCACATCTCGAACGGATGCGAGAAGACGTTGTCGCGACGGGCCGCGCGCCGCTCTTCGTCGCCAAACATCGGTACGTCGGCGCTGTGCACCCACTGCACGGGCTGATTCCAGAAGGCGGCGACCGAGCGAATGGTCGCGTCCTCGTTGCCCGTGTCGCCTTCCGGATAGCTCATCGAGACGGCGCGCAACTGGGCCCCATCCTCGCGCGCACGCAGACGCTCCTGTCCCACGGCGAAGATCGCCGTCGAATCGTAGCCGCCACTCAGCCAGACGGATCCCGTCTCGCCGTCGGGCGCGCGCTCTGCCACCGCACGAGTCAAGAGGCGGCGAAGCTCGACGGCCGCCTCGGTGAACGGCGGCCCGTTTCCGCGCCCGATCGGCGGTGGCGTCCAGTGCCGGCTCGTGCGCGGAGGGCCCGAGGCGGCGGTCACCAGTGTAAAACCGGCAAGCAGTGAATTCACCGCGGCGTAACACGTCTCGTGCGTCGCGCCAAAGAGGCGCGCGACGGCATTCCCAATCGCGAACCAGTTCAGGTCGGAAGGACAGCGTCTGCAGGCCAGCACACCGCCGATCGTCGACGCCGCGATGAAAGAATCGCCGAGACTCGCGTAATAGAGCGCGCGCATACCGACGAAGTCGCGGGCGCCGATCACGCGCCGTGCCCGCCGGTCCCAGACGAGAAACGCGAAATCGCCCTCCAGGTGGGCGGCGCACTCCTCACCCCAGGCCTCGAACGCCGCGAGAATCAAAGCCGCCGGCGTATCGCTCGCCGGCCGCACGTGCGCTGCCGCGAGTGCGCGCCGGAGGTCGTCGCGATAGTACAGTCCGGCATCCGCGACGACGGCATACCGGTCGCTCACCGCGATGGCCGCGGCGCCGCCGAACGCCGCCGACGTCTCCCACGGCTGGCGCGCCACGCCGAGCACGGCATCCGCGTCGCGCCAGATCTCGACGAGCTCGCCGCCGCGACTCCGCATCGCCTCCAGGCCGCCGCGCACTTCGTCATCCGTGGCGCCGGCACCGTCCGCGGCAAAGATCCCCAGAATTGCGCTCACGACTGCCTCGACACGTGCACGTCGGCGAGGCGCACGTAGCTGTCGACGTGCTCATCGGAATCGCCAAGGACGAGTGAGTCGTACTCCACCCACGCGTGCGCGGCGAGCTCCGCACCCTCGCGCTTGACGCCGATGCGTATGTGGCTTCCCGTCATTCCGCGCTCGTCAAGCATGCGCTGCAGCGCCATCGCGCGCACGAGGCACAGCGGCCGAAAAAGTCCGTAACTCGCCGCGCGATGGACGGCGCGCGACAGTCGAAGCGCGGCCGGGTGCTCGCCCGGTCTGGACAGTTGCCCTAGGGCCGGCGCGGCCCGCGCGCCGTCGAGCAGGGACCCCACCGGCGCCACGCGCATCTGACGCTGCGCGCGAACCAACGCGGCTTGCGCCTCGACCATCTCCACCCATTCCTGGCCGGAGAGTCGCACGAGCTTACGCAGCACTTGAATCGGTCCGCTCATCTCTAACCCCGGCAGGGGGCGATACGGCGAGTCCGTTCGCGACGAGATCGGCGAGCAGCTCCTCGACGTCGGCGCGCACGACCTCCGCCGGCGCGTCGGGATACTCCCGCACGATCGCCTCGCACAGCTCATCGAGCGTGCGGCACACGGGAGGAAGCAGGCCCCAGACCTTGACGCCCACCTCGTTCAAGCCAAAGTACACCTCGGTCTCCGTGGCGAACAGCACCGCGCCTTCGCTGATCGCCCCGAATATGACGCCCGGGAACGGGGCGGGAAGCAGCGTCGTTCGCCGCGTAGGCTTGAGCGCTTGTGTGGTGTCGTTCAACGGATCATCCACAAAACGGCGAGGGGTCGGGGTTCGAGACGGGCGCCCGCAAAGGGAGCGGCTACTTTTCGCCCCCGCAGTACGTTGCCCGGGGATGGCGGCGGCTCCAATTCGTGCGCTCTCCCATGGCAATTCCAAGACCGCCATTATACCTCCGGAGCC
>JBDUCS010000029.1:0-19442 GCA_040003335.1 Gemmatimonadaceae bacterium
ACGTCGACGAGAAAGCGCAGTCGCTCGCGCACCTCCTTGAGGATCGGGCCCGCGATGTCGGGATCGAGGCCCGGCTTGCCGTCGCCGCGCACGGCTATCGACTTGAAGAACTCGAGCGTCTCGGTGACCGGTGCCTCGACGACCTGGCCGATGTGCTTGCCGGCGACCGTGACGGCGAGCGATTCCGGCTTGAGCCGCGCACCGCCGCATTTCGCGCAGGCCGCCTCGATCATGTACTCGTCCAGCTCCATCCGCACGGCATCCGACGTCGTTTCGTCGTAGCGCTGTTGGATGTTGGCGACCACGCCCTCCCAGGCACTCTGCACGTCGCCCTTGAACGCGCCGCTCTCGACCTTGAACTGCGTCTTTTTCCCGCCCGTTCCATACAGGATGACGTCGCGCACCTTCACAGGCAGCTCTCCCCACGGCGTGTTCAGATCGAACTTGCCCTGCTTCGCCAGCGCAGGCAGGATCGTCTTCTTGAGGTAGCCGCTCGGCTCGCCCCACGGGAGAATCACGCCCTCGAGGATCGAGATGCTCGGATCGCCGAGGATGAGATCGGCGCTCACTTCGCGCCTCGTGCCGATGCCGCCGCACGCGGGGCAAGCGCCGAACGGCGAGTTGAAGGAGAACTGCCGCGGCTCGAGCTCGGGGAGCGAGATGCCGCACGTGGGGCAGCCGTACTTTTCCGAGAAGAGGTGCGGCACGGGAGCGCCGCTGGCGCCGTGACGCGCGACCTCGACAACGCCGTCGGCGGCGCGGAGCGCCGTCTCGAGCGAATCGGTGAGGCGGGCGCGATCCTCCTCGCGCACGACGAGCCGGTCGACGACGACCGAGATCGAATGGTTGTGCGACTTGACGAGCTTGGGCGGCGACGAGAGGTCGACCAGCTCGCCATCGATCATGGCGCGGATGAAGCCCTGCCGCCGTGCCGACTCGAGCAGGTCGCGAAACTCCCCTTTGCGCCCGCGGACGAGCGGCGCCAGCAGCTCGATGCGCGTCCCCTTCGGCCAGGCGAGCACCGTCTCGGCGATCTGCGCCGCGCTCTGGCGCTGTACCGGCTGGCCGCACGTTGGGCAGTGCGGCGTTCCGGCGCGGGCATAGAGCAGCCGGAGATAGTCGTAGATCTCGGTGACCGTGCCGACCGTGCTGCGCGGGTTGTGGCCGGCCGACTTCTGCTCGATCGAGATCGCCGGGGAGAGGCCTTCGATCGCATCGACATCGGGCTTTTCCATCAATCCGAGAAACTGTCGCGCGTAGGCCGATAGCGACTCGACGTAGCGGCGCTGCCCTTCGGCGTAGATCGTATCGAACGCCAGCGACGACTTGCCCGACCCCGACAACCCGGTGATGACCGTTAGCTTGTCGCGAGGGATGGTGACGTCGATGTTCCGAAGGTTGTGCTCCCGCGCGCCGCGGACTATCAGTGTTTCTTCGGGCATCCCGGTAATTTCGCGGGGATCGCGCGCCGATTCAAGCGTCGCGCTCGCGGTGATCGGTGTTCGGCGTTCGGTGTTCGGTGTTCGGAATGGCGGTATCAGGGAGATGCCGTCACTCGTCCACTAACGCCTACACTCCCCGACCACAGAGCAGCCGAGCACCCGCGCACCGATCACCGATCACCGATCACCGAGAAAACATGTCCCATACTGACGCCCTGGTCGTGATGACGACGGTGGCCACCGCCGCGGAAGCGGAGTCGCTCGTGAAGGGACTGCTCGAGCGCCGGCTGGTGGCATGCGGAACGATCATGCCCGGCGCGCGCTCGATCTATCGCTGGGACGAGAAGGTCGCCGACGAGCAGGAGGTCGTAGTGCTCCTCAAGACGCGCGCAGCGCGGCTCGCGCTGCTCGAGACCGCGTTCGGGGAGCTGCATCCGTACAAGGTGCCCGAGCTGCTCGCCCTTCCGGTGACGGCGGGGCTGCCGAAGTACCTGGAGTGGATCAACGGCGAGACGACGCTCGCGCTCACCTGAGGCATTCGCTCACCCGTGACGGATTCCCAGATCGAGGTGCGCGTGGATGACATTGCGTTCGCCGAGGGCGATGCGATCGCGTGGCCGGTGACGGACACGCTTCACGCGACGACGCCGCTCTTGCGCAAGCTCGAGCTGGCCGGCGGTACCGCCCTCGCGACGCAACTGCAGATCTCCGATCCCCTCCCCGTCGGCTCGGCGGTCGTCACCGGCGCGGGCGACCTCGGCGTCGATCTCCTCGTGAGCGCGGTGATTCGCAGCGCGACGGAGCCGGTGACAGGCGCCGGCGTGCGGCGCGCACTCACGAGTGCCCTGCAGCGCGCCGCCGACTGGCAGATCGCGCGGCTCGTACTAACGCCATTCGGGCTCGGCGCCGGCAACCTCGACATCGATGAGACGGCGGCGATCACGGCGGACCTGCTGGCGCGCCATATGGCTGGCGCGCGCTATCCGACGAAGGTCACCATGGTCGTCGAGAGCGACGAGGAAGCGGCGGCGTTCGCGGCACGCTTTCCGGCAAAGAGTGTGAGATGACGCGCCGCGCGAAGATCGCCTGCGGCGTCATCGCGATCTGGGCGGTCGGGCTCGGTCTCCTCGTGCGACGCGAGCTGGGCCGCGGTGCCGGCGAGCGCTTGGCGCAGGCCGCGCTGATGGTCGTACCGGGCGCGGAATTCTATTCGGTGAGCCAGCGCGGCCGGCAGATCGGATTCGCCACGTCGACCGTGGACACGACGTCGAACGGCGTCTCGGTCGCCGACCTGTTCGTCGCCGACCTCGTGGCGGACAACGCGGTGCACCGCGCATCGGCGCGTTTGATGGTGCGCATGAGCCGGGCGCTGCGGCTGAAGAGCTTCGTGTTCGAGCTCGGGCCGGAGATGGGCGCGCTCAAGGCGACCGGCGAGATCGTGGACGACTCGACGCTGCGTCTCTTCATCGCGACCCTCGGCGAGAAGGCCGACACGCAGCAGATTCGCTTCGCCGGACCGCTGCTCCTCCCGACCGTGGTGCCGCTCGCTCTCGTGCTCGGCGAACAGCCCAAGGTCGGACGGCGCTACGCCTTTTCCGTGTTCGATCCGACGGCCATGAAAGCGGTGCGGGTCGCGTTGCGCGTGCTCGCCGAATCGACCTTCGTGGTGAGCGACAGCGCCGTCTTCGATTCGGTGCGGACGCGGTGGCGCGCGATTCACTACGACACGCTCAAGGCCTGGCACATCGAGCCCGACAGCGGATCGTCGGCCGCCGGGATGCTGAGCGGCTGGGTCGATCGTCACGGGCGCATGGTGCAGTCCACGCAGTTCGGCACCTTCGCGCTCCTTCGTGGCAGCTACGAGATGGCGTACAAAAACTGGGCGATGGACCGCAAGAGTGGCGTGGTCGCCGGCGGGGCGGAGGACATTCAGGAGCTGACGGCGATCGCCTCGGGAGTACCGATCGAGCACAAGCGCGAGGTCTCGCTGCTGCGCCTTCGCCTGCACAACTCGGATCTCACGGGCTACGAGCTGGGCGGGAGCCGTCAGACGCTGCGGCACGACACGCTCGAGATACGTCGCGAGACGACCGCCGAGCTGACGCCGGCCTACCAGCTCCCCAATCGCGATCCCGCGATGCGGGGGTATCTGCTGCCGCAGCCGCTGATTCAATCGGACAATCCGCAGGTGATCGAAGTCTCGATGCGCATTCGATCGGCGAAGGACATCGGCAAGCGGTACCGGCGCATGGACCGCGATCCGAGCGCCGTGGCGCGGGCGCTGAACGAGTACGTGTTCCGAACGCTCGACAAGAAGGTGAGCCTTACGATGCCGAACGCGCTCGCGGTGCTGCACCGCAAGAGCGGCGACTGCAACGAGCACACCGTCCTCTTCATCGCGCTTGCCCGAGCGTCGGGGCTGCCGGCGCGCAGCGCGGCCGGCCTCGTCTACGTCGGCGGCAAGTTTTACTACCATGCGTGGCCCGAGGTGTACCTCGGCGCCTGGGTTCCGGTCGATCCGACGTTTGGGCAGTTCCCGGCCGACGCCTCGCACATCCGGTTCGTGACGGGCGATTACTTCAGGCAGGCGGAGCTCCTCAAGCTCGTCGGCGCCCTGCAGATCGACGTGCTGTCCGCCGAGACTCCAAGCGCCACCACGACGTCCCCGTCACCCGCGACTCGATGATCCAGCTCCGCTCTCTCACCAAGCGCTACGGCGGCTTCACCGCCGTCGACGCGATCGACCTCGACGTGCCAAAGGGCGAGCTCTTCGGCTTTCTCGGGCCCAACGGCGCGGGCAAGACGACCACGATGCGCATGATCGCCGGCATCCTGCAGCCGACGAGCGGCACCGTGCTCGTCGGCGGCGAGAACGTGGCGACGCATCCGATGGCCGCGAAGCAAAAGCTCGGATTCATCCCGGACCGGCCGTTCATCTACGAGAAGCTGACCGGCGCCGAGTTTCTGCGCTTCGTCGCCGGCCTGTATTCGCAGCACGGCGCGACCGTGGAGAAACGGCTCGAGGAATTGCTCGCGCTGTTCGACCTGAGCGAGTGGAAGGACGAGCTCGTCGAGAGCTACAGCCACGGCATGCGGCAGAAGCTCATCATCTCGTCGGCCTTCCTGCACCGGCCGGAAGTGATCGTCGTCGACGAGCCGATGATCGGGCTCGATCCCAAGGCGGCGCGCATCCTCAAGGACCTCTTCCGCGAATACGTGCGCCGGGGCAACACGATCATGATGTCGACGCACACGCTCGAGGTGGCGGAGAGCCTGTGCGACCGGATCGCGATCATCGTGAACGGAAAGATCCGCGCCTGCGGCACGATGGACGATTTGAAGGAGAGCTCGTCGGCGACGGGCCTCGAGGAGCTGTTCCTCCGCCTCACGGGCGAGAACGCGGCGCGCGAGTTGGTCGACGTGCTCGATGTCTGACGCGACGGCGAGCACTCCGCCGGTCGCGCGACGCGCAGCAGTTCCTGTCGTGAGCGGGAGGCCGCCGTCGGTGGTCCATCTGCTCGGGCCAAAGCTGCTCACGGCCCGGGCGCGGGCGAAATCGGGCGACCGCGGCCGGCCGGCGCGCATGGTGGTCCTCGGAGTGCTCGGCCTGCTCTTCTGGGGCGCGATTCTCAAGCTGCTCACGAGCCTGCTCGGCTATTTCCGCGGCGTGCCGGAAATCGGCGTGCTGCTCGCCGGCAAGCTGCTCGGTCTCATCTTCATCTCGTTCCTCTCGATTCTCCTTCTCTCGAACGTCATCACGGCGCTGTCGTCATTCTTCCTGGCGCGTGACCTCGACATGCTGGTGTCGGGGCCGGTGGACTGGCTCACGCTCTATCTCGCGAAGCTCGCGGAGACGGTGGTGCACTCGAGCTGGATGGTCACGCTGATGGCGGTGCCGCTCTTCGCCGCCTACGGCTGGGTGTACCGGGGCGGGCTGCTGTTCGTGCTGCAGGCGGCGGCGCTGTTCATCCCGTTTCTGATCATCCCGGCGGTGCTCGGCTCGGCGATCACGCTGACACTGGTGAACGTCTTTCCGGCCAAGCGGACGCGCGACATCCTGAGCGTGATCGCCGTGCTGGCGGCGGCGGGCTTGGCTCTTCTGTTCCGGCTGCTGCGGCCGGAGCAGCTGACCAACCCCGACGGCTTTCGGTCGCTCGTCGACTTCATCGCGCTCCTGCGTGGGCCGACGTCGGCCTTTTTGCCGAACGAGTGGGTCGAGCGCGGGGTGATGTCGTCGTTGACCGACGACTTCGATCCCCTGCCGTATTTTCTCCTCTGGTCGACGGCGGCGGCGTTCGTCGTCGGGGGCGCGCTGCTGCACCGCGCGCTGTACGAGCGCGGGTTCACCAAGGCGCAGGAGAGCGGCGAGAAGTGGGCGCGCGGCGGCATGTTTCGAAAGTTTTCCTATCGCGCACTGGCGCCGCTCGGTCCGCTCAAGCGCGAGCTCGTGATGAAGGAGATCCGGCTCTTCTTCCGCGACAGCACGCAGTGGTCGCAGTTGATTCTGCTCGCCGTGCTCGTGGTCGTGTACGTCTTCAACGTCAAGTTTCTGCCCCTCAACAGCCCCGGCGTGACCGAGGTGCTGCGGAACGTCATCCCGTTCGTGAACCTCGTCGTCTCCGGCTTCGTGCTCGCGTCGATCTCGGCGCGCTTCATTTTTCCCTCGGTCAGCCTCGAGGGACGCACGCTGTGGCTGTTGCGGTCGAGTCCGATGCCGATGCAGTCGATGTTGTGGGCGAAGTACTGGACGGGCACGGTACCGCTGCTGACGCTCGCGCTCGGCATCGTCTTCGTCACCGACCTGCTGCTGCAGGTGAGCCCGTTCATGATGATGGTGTCGGTGCTCTCGATCGCGCTGCTGACGTTCGCGATCGCCGGTCTCGCGCTTGGACTCGGCGCCGTCTTCCCGCAGTACGAGACGGAAAACGCGGCACAGATTCCGACGTCGTTCGGCGGCCTGATCTTCATGATGAGCTCGATCGTGCTGATCGGCGCCGTGGTAATTCTCGAGGCGCGCCCCGTCATCACTTACATCCGCGCGACGTCGGGCCTTCCGGGAACGCGCGGCCAGGCGGCGTTCGATCCGCTGGACATGGTGATCGGATTTGGCTTGGCGGCGCTGCTCTGCATTGTTGCGACGTTCCTCCCGCCGGCAATCGCGCTCAAGCGATTGGAGCGAGGCGAATAACTACAAGCGCACGTCGTTTGTGTTTACTCACGACTCACGCTAGGCCGCAATCCGTTCGCCGCACGCCGAACAAAAGAGGGCGTCGTCTTCGGCGATCGCCGAGCCGCATCGCGAGCAGCTGGCGGCGAGACAGCGGCCGCAGGTCGAGCAATAGATCGCGTCCGGCTCGGGGCGGGGTCCGCACGTCGCGCACGCCACGCTGCCGATGCGGTACCGGCTGATCGCCGCTTCCACCTCTTCGTCCGCCACCGCGCCGACGGTCGTCGCCTCGGCGCGCATCGCGGCGACGGCGTCGTCCGTGTACTGCGCCTTGAGCGCGGCGTAGTCGCCGTCGGACAGCTTGCCGGTTGCGCGATCGAACTCCACTTCGCGCAGCGCGGCGATCGCGCGTGCCGATGGCGTGTCGGTTGGATCCGCGGCGCGAGGCGTACGCACGGCCGGCGGTGCGGCATCCGAGAAGAGCGGCAGGAGCACCACGGCGAGCGCGAGCACGGCGAGCGCCGCGCCCAGCACCCACGGCAGCATCACGAGTCGTTCCGGAGCGCCGCGTCGAGACGCGCCCGCTCGTCGTGTGTGACGTCGGACGGCGGCATCGCCAGCGCGCGCTCCGGGGGCGCGGCGCGCCAACGCGCGAGCATCGACAGCACGAGCACCCCGGCGATCCCCACCGCGACCGAGGGGACGAGATAGCCCGCCCAGTTGAAGCCGCTCTTCGTCGGCGCCATCAGCACCCGCTCGCCGTAGGTCGCCGAGAACGCGTCGAGAATCTCCTGCGCTGAATAGCCGCCGGCGACGAGTGCCATCGCGTCGCGATGCATCGCGGGTGAGACGGGGCAGTTGAAGTCGGTCGTGCGGCAGGTATAGACGTCCAGCGTACATGTTCCACACTGGCAGTGCAGATGGTGCTCGAGCGCATCGCGCGCATCGGCCGTCATCGACGGCGTCGTGCCGCGCGCCGGACGCCTGACCTCTTTGTAGCCGCCCTCGGTCATCGGCGCGGCCATCGAGTTGCCGCCCTGCTGCGCCCCGGCGATGGACGGGAGCGCCAGCGCCGCGGCTCCCGCGGCGAGCGCGCCGAGGAACTCGCGGCGGCTCACGTCGCGTATCATGACGCCGCTGCCGGGGCGCGCTCGGGGCGGAGTCGCGCCTCATAGCCCGCCTGCGCCGCGCGCTTCTCCGTTGCCGGCCACATCACGATCAGTCCGCCGATCGCCATCACCAGACCGCCGAACCAGACCCAGACGACCAGCGGATTGAACGTGATCCGCAGCTCCGCCGTTTCCCCGCGCACGCCGGCAAGAACGACGTACACATCCTGTCGCGCCCCCTCGAGAATTCCCACCTCGGTCGCGGGCTCGAAGGTGTTCTCCTTCTGTGAATCGACATACTGGCGCTTTTCGGTCTTGATCGCCGGCATCGGCTTGCCGTCTCTCGTGGTGCGCAGCAGCACGGCGGTCGAGAAACGGTTCAGCTCCTCGTACTCCGAGACGCCTTCACTGGTGAACGTCCACACCGCGCCGTACGGGTCGCGCGTCGTGAACGTCTCGCCGGCCTTGAGCGTGACATCGTTCTCGCGCTTGAACGCGAGGCCGGCGAAGGCGATCGCCAGAATGACCACGCCGACGTGGACGATATAACCGCCGTAGCGCCGTCGGTTGCGCGCGACGAGGCGATACAGGGCGACGGCGACGTTCTCCGCGTACATGGCATGGCGCGCCCGCACGCCTTTGTAAAATTCCTGTACGATCGTCATCAGCACGAACGCGCAGAGCGTGTAGGCGATGAGCGCGTACGCATCGCGCATCCCGAGTGCCAGCAGCATGGCCAGGCCGACAACCCCCGCGACGAGCGGGCCCGTAAACTGCCGCCGGAGATTCGACACCGACGCCTTCCGCCAGGCGATCAGCGGACCGATGCCCGTCAGCCCCAGGAGCAGCAGAAAGAGCGGAATGTTGACCGCGTTGAAGAAAACGGGCCCGACCGTGATCTTGGTGCCGCGCACCGCCTCGCTGATGATCGGGAAGAGCGTGCCCCACAACACCGAGAAAGCCACGCCGACGAGCATCACGTTGTTGTAGAGGAACGCCGCCTCGCGGCTCACCATGCTCTCCAGCTCCGCTTTCGCCTCGAGGTCCTTGAGCCGCGTCATCACGAGATACGTGGTGAGCGCGATCGCGACGAGGAGAAACCACGAGAACCACTTTCCGACCGGGCTCTGCGCGAACGAGTGCACGCTGGAGATCACGCCACTGCGGGTGATGAACGTGCCGAGGATGGCGAGGAGGAACGTCGACACGACGAGCACGACGTTCCACTTGCGCAGCATGCCGCGCTTCTCCTGCACCATGATCGAGTGCAGGAACGCGGTGCCCGTGAGCCACGGCAGGAACGACGCGTTCTCGACCGGATCCCACGCCCAGTAGCCGCCCCAGCCGAGCTCGACGTACGCCCACCACATGCCGAGCGTGATGCCGACCGTCAGGAAGAACCACGACAAGAGCGACCACCGCCGCACCGCGGCGAGCCACTCGCCGTCGAGCTGCCGCGTGATCAGCGCGCCGACGGCGAAGGCGAACGGCACCGTCGTCGCGATGTAGCCGAGATAGAGGTTCGGCGGGTGGATCGCCATCCCGGGGTTCTGCAGCTGCGGATTCATCCCGCGGCCGTCGACCGGGATGAAATCGAGCCGCTCGTACGGGTTGGCGCCAAAGCAGAGCGTCGCGACGAAGAAGAGCGCGACCGCGCTCAGCGTCCCGGTCACGTACGGCATGAGCGCGCGATTCTTGTTGCGGCTCGCGTAGACGGCGATCGACGAATAGAGCGTGAGAATGAGCGCCCAGAACAGCAGCGAGCCCGCCTGCCCCGCCCAGAACGCCGTGAATTTATAGACCGTGGGCAAGTTCCGGCTGGTGAACGACGCCACGAACTTGATCGAGAAATCCGACCGAAAAAGTGCGTCCCAGAGGCCGATCGACGCGAGGAGGATGAACGCGAACGTGGCGTACACCGCGCGCTCCGCGCTCGCTACGAGCTCGGCGCGACGGGTGGCACCGCCGGCGAAGGCGACCACCGTTCCCCAGGCCGCCATTACGAGCGCGACCCAGAGCGACAGCTCACCGATGAGGATCATCGCGCGACCGGTCCGGGCCTACGTGCGTGCCGGCGCGGTGCCGGCCGTGTAGCCAGGCGTCCGCTTGTACTTGTCGGGCGCGTTCTCGTAGCGCGACGCGCATTTGGCGAGCACCGTCGTCGCGCGGAAGGTGCCGTTTCGCGCCAGCCGTCCTTCGACGACGACGTCGACGCCATCCGTGAACGTGTCCGGCGCCAGACCGCGATACGTCACGGGATACACGCGCGCACCATCGGTGACGTTGAAGGTCATCGACTTGCCGCCCGCCTCGCGTACGATCGAGCCCGGCACCACGCGCGCGCCGACCTTCACGCCGGTCTCGTAGAACGACGGGTCGACGGAGATCTTCTGCGCCAGCTCGGTCGGCGTGAGGTAGTAGACGCCCGTGTTCGAGATCGAGGACGCCATCAGCCACCCCGCGCTCCCGAGAATCACTAAGCCGCCGATGAGAAACTTTGTGCGCGCTTTCATGTGTCCCGCCCACCAAAGTGTTCGTGGTGATCCGTACGAGCTCCACGTGCGCTGACCCTCCCGTAACCTCGCACGCGGACGCGGGCGCGCCAAGAGGGGCGCCCGTGCGGTGCATCACGGATCGAGCCGGGCCTGTCTCACGGTTCCGCGGGTGCCGGCGCGCTAGCTTCCCACCCATGGGAGCGCTCATCGCCCTGGCGATCGCGGGACTGCTCGCGTTGTTCACGACCGGCGACTCGGACGCCTCGGCGCAGCGCGCGCGATCGGAACGGGCATACACCGCGATTCGCGTGGAGATGGACTCGACGCACCGCGAGTTTCAGCTGTCCGTCTGGCGCGCGCGCTATGGCTTCCTGTTCGACGACAGCGTGCGCACGCGCCGGGAGATCGATTCCCTGGTGAGCCGACTCGGGCACCTTGAAGCGTTGCGCGACAGTCTCCGCGCCCGCTCGCGCGACACGACACCGGCCGGCAATCCGCCGCGCTGAGCGCCGCGCCGCCGCGAGCTCAGCGCGTGCGCGTGAGGACGAGCGACGCCGCGGCGCCGCCCAACACATCCCAGGTCAGATCCTTCGCGCTGAAATCGCTGGCCGTGTGACGGTCGCGGATCTCCTTGCCGACACCAACGGTGAGCGTCGCCGCCGACGCGAGGTAGAGTGCGGTGCGGATCGCCGCGCGCGTCGCGCGCGCGGCGCTGTACACCACGCTCTGCACGAACGCCGACACGAAGAAGTGCTTGAGCTTGTCCGGCGCGAACCATCGGTCGCCTGGAGCGCCCAAGGTCACCGCCGCGAGAAGGGACAGGATCATAATCGGCCTGTGAGTCGGGGATTGAGGATGGTGGGTCCGCTCCTCGCTCTCGCCGCCGCTCGCTCGCGCCGCACGATTGGCGATCCGTCGTCCGTCTTCGCAACACCGATACGGATGAACTCGGCCCGCAACAGCTCCAGTGCTCGCCCCAGCAGCGCCTTGTGCTCCGGGAGGTTGATCCAGCTGCTGGCGCCCGACGGATGCGGCAGCGGCACGACGCGAACCCGACGCCCGTCGAGCTCGATCGGGTGCGCGCGTCCGATCACTGCGTCGAGCGGTAGCTTGCCGAGCAGCCGGTCGATCGCCATGCGGCCGATCGGAATCAGCAACGCCGGCCGGATGAGGCGCAGCTCCGTGGTGAGCCAGTCGGCGCACAGCGACTGCTCGCGCGGCGAGGGCGCGCGGTCGCCGCGGCCGCTCGCGCTCGGCCCCGGATAGCAGCGCGTGATCGCGCTGATGTAGATCGAGCGGCGCACCGTCACCTCGTCAACGCCGGCGCGCTCGAGCCACCGAAAGAGCGTCTTTCCCGCGCGGCCGGAGAATGGACGACCGCCGGCTTCCTCCACCTGCCCCGGCGCCTGGCCGACGATCACTATGCGGGGCGAGCGCGCCTCGGAGACGATGGGGCGCACCACGTGACCGTGGCCGCAGCGGCGGCACCCAGCGAGCGCGGCGTTGTGCTCCTCGAGGAGCATCGGCAATCCACGTCGGTGGGCGCTGCTCACGCCGGGTCCCTCGCCCAGTGGAGCGCGGCGCGCACCGCGCGCTGCCAGCCGCGCGTCGCGGCGGCGGCATCCGCTTGTCCGTCGCCCGGCGTCCATCGCGTAAACTTCCGCTTCGCGAGAAAGTCCTCCGCGCTCGGCCACACGCCGGCGGCGATCCCGGCCAGCCCGGCGGCGCCGAGCGCCGTCGTCTCGATCATGTCCGGTCGCTCGACCGGAACGCCGAGCACGTCGGCCTGAAACTGCATCAGCCATGCATTCGTCGTCGCGCCGCCATCGACGCGCAGGCGGTCGAACGACGCGCCGCCGCGCTCGCGCATCAGCGACAAGACATCCGCGGTCCCGAACGCCATCGCCTCGAGCGCCGCGCGCGCCAGGTGCGCGCGCTGCGTGCCGCGCGTCAGTCCGACGATGGTGCCGCGCGCCTCCGGCTCCCAATGCGGGGCGCCGAGCCCGACGAGCGCCGGCACGAAGTAGACGCCATCGTTGCTCGGCAGGCCGGCGGCGAGTGCTTCGGTCTCACTCGCCGAGCCGACGATGCCGAGCCCGTCTCGCAGCCACTGCACCGCCGCGCCGGCGATGAAGATCGCGCCCTCCAGCGCGTACGCCGGCCCGCCGCTCGCGCCGCTCGCGATCGTCGTGAGGAGGCCACCGCCGGGCTCGGCGCGCACGCTCCCTGTGTTGAGGAGCAAAAATGCGCCGGTGCCGTAGGTGTTCTTGGTGTCGCCGGCGCGCCAGCATCCCTGGCCGAACAGCGCCGCCTGCTGATCGCCGGCGATGCCGGTGATCGGCACGTCGCGGTCGAGTCCGAGCAACGCGCCGCGTGCCGTGCCGAAATCGCCCGCCGAGGGGCGCACCTCCGGCAATAGCGCTTGCGGAACACCGAACATCGCGCACAGCGGTTCGCTCCACCGCTTCTCGCCGATGTCGTACAGCATCGTGCGCGACGCGTTCGTCGGCTCAGTCGCGTGCACCGCGCCGCCGGTGAGCGTCCAGACGAGCCAGCTGTCGACGGTGCCCACCGCGAGCTCCCCGCGCGCCGCCCGTGCCGCGACGGCCGGATCGCGTAACATCCATTCGATCTTTGTCGCCGAGAAGTACGGGTCGAGCACGAGGCCGGTGCGCGCGGCGATGAGTGGGGCGTGGCCGGCGAGCTCGGCGCATCGCTCGCTCGTGCGGCGGTCCTGCCACACGATCGCCCGGCCGAGGGGTTCGCTGGTCGCGCGATCCCACATCACGACGGTCTCGCGCTGGTTCGTGATGCCGATGGCGTCGACGACGACGCCGGCGGCACGCAGCGCGTCGCCCGCCGCCTCGAGCGTGCAGCGCACGAGATCAGCTGGATCGTGCTCGACCCAACCCGGCCTCGGGAAGTGTTGCGGGATCTCACGGTATCCGCGTCCCACCACGCGCCCGCTGTCGGCGACAACGAGACAGGTCGCGCCCGTGGTCCCCTCATCGATCGCGAGCACATGGCGCATCAGCGGAGCGGTCCCGAACGCGCGGCCGCACGAGTGCGCGCTGAAGAGTTTTCGCCGGCGTCGGAACGATGGGCGAGGTCGGGGGCGCCGAGTGTATCGTGCCCGTCGGGGGGGGGCCCCCAGGCGCGAAAATCGAACGGGGCCCGGTGCACGCCGCCATCCGAGATGATCGCCGAGATCAGTGCCGCCGGCGTCACGTCGAACGCCGGGTTTTCGACGCGAACGCCGTCCGGCACCGTCGCGCGCCCGAACGCGCCCGCGATCTCCTCGCGGCCGCGCTGCTCGATCACGATCGCGGCGCCGGTGGCGACGTTCCTGTCGAAGGTCGAGAGGGGCGCGGCGACGTAGAACGGAATGTCGTGATGCCGTGCGGCGACGGCGAGCGCGTACGTGCCGATCTTGTTCGCGACGTCGCCGTTGGCCGCGATGCGGTCGGCGCCGACGATCACGAGATCGATCACGCCGCGCGCCATGAGGCTCGCCGCCGCGCCATCGGCAATCACGCACACGTCGACGCCCGCGCGCCGGAGCTCCCACGCGCTTAGCCGGCTTCCTTGCAAGAGCGGCCGCGTCTCGCCGGCGTAGACCATCGGCGCGCGGCCCGCCGCAGCCGCGAGGTAGACCGGCGCCAGCGCGGTGCCGATCCCCGCGGTCGCCAGCGCGCCGGCGTTGCAGTGCGTGAGCACCCGCGCCCGCTCGGGAATCAACGCCAGGCCGTGCTCGCCGATCCGCCGGCAGCACTCGCGATCCTCGTCGAGTATCGCCGTCGCTTCAGCGCGCAGGGCGGCGACGAGCGCCGTGGCGGCGCCCGCGGCGCCGCCCGTGGCGTCGCCCGTGGCGTCGCCCGTGACGTCGCCCGTGACGTCGCCCGTGACCTCGCCGGCGCGCCGCAGCATGCGATCGATCGCCCACGACAGGTTGATGGCCGTCGGCCGTGCGGCGCGGATGCGCGACGCGTGCGCGCGCATCCGTTCGCGAGTGCGATCGTCGGCCTCGTGCGCGAACGGCGCCAGCGATGCGGCCAGCCCCATCGCGCCGGCGACGCCGATCGCCGGCGCGCCGCGCACAGCGAGCGTCGCGATCGCCTCGCAGATATCGTCGACCGAGCGAAGGTCGCGCTCGACGTACTCGTTCGGCAGCAGGCGCTGGTCGATGATCCGCACCCCGCCGGCGTCCGGCGACCAGCGCACCGCTTCGATCGAAGTCATGTCGATAAGCTAGCGCGGGGAAATCGCGGAACCATGAGCTCCGCGGCAGTTCCCCGGTGGCTCGTCGGGACCGCTATCGCGCCGCGTCCGCGGGAGCGTCCGGCCGCTTGCGCTTCCGCCGTTCGGGAAAATGCAGGTTGAGAAACGCGATCAGCGCGCGTTCCTCCCCGGTACGGCCGGAGCGTCGCAGCTTGTCGCGCTCGGCGGCGCTCGGAATCCGGATCGTCTCGCCGGCGTCGAGGTAGCGGGCGATCACGATCGGGTGCACGTACGAGGCGCGGGTGATCGCCGGCGTATTGCCGAGCTCGGCGGCGACGAGGCGCATGGCGAGCATGACGTTCTTGCGGGCATCGGTTGCGCTCTTCGCCGCGCCGACCTCGGCCAGCACAGTCGCGGCGCGCAGCGTGCCGCCCCACGTGCGCAGGTCCTTCGTCGAATAGCGCGCGCTCGTCAACTCGCGGATATACGCGTTCACGTCATCGGCCGAGAGGTCGCGCCACGCGCCCTCGGCCGTCTGATAACGGAAGAGGCGCCGGCCCGGCGAGCGCCGCAGCGACCGAACGAGCGCCGCGAGCTGTCGGTCGGAGACGGCGTGACGATGGGCGACGCCACTCTTGCCGCGAAACTCGAAGACGAGGCGGTCGCCGTGTAACGTGACGTGGTCTTTGCGCAGCGTCGTCGCGCCGAACGACTTGTTTTCCTTCGCGTACTCCTCGGACCCAACGCGAAAGAACGAATTGCCGATGAGTCGCAGCACGGCCGCCGCGATGCGGCGCTTGGTGAAGCCGCGCCGGCGAAAATCGGCGTACGCGGCGGCGCGAATGGTCGGCAGGTCCCTCGCGAGTCGTCGCACGCGGTGATACTTGCGAAGCTGGCCCTCCTCGACCGCGGCTTGGTGGTAGCGGTATTGCTTGCGCCCCTTCACGTCCAGTCCCCAAGCCTGAATCGCGTTGCGGGCGCCGACGGCGACATGCACATCGCTCCACCCCGGTGGCACGCGCAGCGCATCGATGCGAGCCAGCTGTCGCGTATCGCGCACCGCCCGGCCATCCTCCGTCGCGTACCGGAATCCGCGCCGCTTCCCTCCCTGCCGGATGATCCATTTCATTGGTAGATGGCGCGGGGCAAGAAACAGTCCGACGAGCTAGATTCGGGGCGTGCACAGCCAGTCGGGTGCCGACCCCCTCGCGACACCCGACTCTCATTCCACACCCGGATCTCATGACGAACCTTTCGCTCGTCGTCGCCGACCGCATCGCGACCCTCACGGTCAACCGGCCCGACAAGCTCAACGCGCTCAACGACCAGACGATCAGCGAGTTGGGCGAGGCGATCGAGCAGATCGCGCGCGATCCGAACATCGGCGGTGTGATCCTCACCGGCGCCGGCCAAAAAGCATTCGTCGCCGGCGCCGACATCGCCGAGCTCTCAACGCAGGGCCCGATCGATGGACGCGAGCGCGCACTGCGCGGCCAGCGGATCTTCTCGCGCTTCGAGCAATCGACGAAGCCGGTGATCGCCGCCGTGAACGGCTTCGCCCTCGGAGGCGGGCTCGAGCTCGCGCTGGCCTGTCACATCCGCATCGCGAGCGACAACGCGAAGCTCGGCCTTCCTGAGGTGAAGCTCGGCATCGGACCCGGTTACGGCGGCACGCAGCGGCTGGCGCGGCTCGTCGGCAAGGGGCGTGCGCTGCAGCTCATCCTCACAGCGGAGATGATCGACGCGAACGAGGCGTATCGCATCGGCCTGGTGAACAGGATCGTTCCGCAGAGCGAGCTGGTCGCGGCGGCGGAGTCGATGATGAAGCAGATGCTGGCGCAAGGACCGATCGCCCTGGCGCTCTGCATCGAAGCGGTGAATCGCGGATTCGACCTGCCGCTCGACGAGGGGCTCGCGATCGAGGCTAATCACTTTGGGCTCCTCGCGAGCACGGAGGACATGCGCGAGGGGATGCGGGCGTTCCTGGAGAAGCGGACGCCGAAGTTCACGGGTCGCTGAATGGAAGACGGATCCGCACTCTCCTCGATCTCCATTCGCAATTTTCGCAATCTTGCCCATCTCGATCTCCATCCTCCTCCGCACGGGATCGCCATCGTCGGCGAGAACGGGCACGGCAAGACGAATCTCCTCGAGGCCATGTACTACCTGCAGCTGATGCGCTCCTTTCGCGGTGCGCGCGATGCGGAGCTCGTGCGGTTTGGGGAGGCGGGATTTCATCTCGCGGGCGCCGTGCGCGGCGGCCGCTCCCGTGAGGTCTCCGTCGGCTTCGAGCGCGCGGGTAAGCGCAAGCGCGCCAAGCTGGACGGCGCGACCACCCCGCGTCTCACCGATGCCCTCGGCGCATTCCCGGCGGTGATCTTCTCGCCGGGCGACGCCGTGCTGGTCGCCGGGGCACCGGCCGAGCGCCGCCGCTATCTCGACGTCATGCTCGCGTTGACGTCGCGTTCGTACCTCGCGGCGCTAACGCACTACCGCGCGGCGCTCGCCAATCGCAACGCGGCGCTGCGCGAGCCGGGCGCTACCGATGCGCGCGTATCCGTGTGGGATCCGGCGTTGGCCGAATACGGCGCGGTGTTGTGGAGCGCGCGGCGCGTGTGGGTCGACAGGTACGCGAGCCACTTCGCCGAGCTCTGCAGCGCGATTGGAGAGAAGGGGGATGCCCGCCTCCGGTACGCTACCGCGCTCGAGCCGCGCGACGACGTGCCGTCGGCCATTCGGGAAGCGTTGGAGCAGCGGCGCGCGCTCGACCTGCGGCGCGGGCTCACACACGCCGGACCCCACCGCGACGACATCGAGCTGACGCTCGGCGGCCGTGAGCTTCGCACGTACGGCAGCGCGGGCCAGCAACGTACGGCGGCCATGGCGCTCCGGCTCCTCGAAGCGGCGACACTGCGCGAGAGCACGGGGGTGAAGCCGGTGGTGCTGCTCGACGATCCGTTCGCCGAGCTCGACGCGCGCCGCTCGGCACGCATCCTCGAGCTGCTCGGCGGCGAGGGGCGGGGACAGACGATGCTCGCCGTGCCGCGGGCGAGCGATATCCCGCGCAGTCTGACGCGGCTCGAGCGCTGGCGGATCGAGGACGGCGCGGTATCCGTGGGCGCGACGTGACGCGCGACCGGCGCGACGACGGCCGTCGCAAGCGGAAGCCGGAGCGGTTGAGCGACACGCTGTCCGCCTTCCTGCAACAGACCGGACTCGGTGCCCGCATCGAGCAGGCGACGGTCGTGCCTGAGTGGGCATCGCTCGTCGGCGACCAGATCGCACAGGTCACCGAGCCGCTGTCGGTATCGCGCGACGGCACGCTGTTCGTGGCGGTGAAGACCAACTCGTGGATGACGGAGCTGTCGCTGATGGAGCCGCAACTCCTCACCGCGCTCAACGGGAAGGCCGGCCGCACGAAGGTCGTGAAGATCCATTGGCGGCTGCAGCGATCGTGACGAAGCGCGGCGATCGCGACGGCGTCATCGTGCTCATCGCGCTGTTTAAGTTCGTGAAGGCGGCGCTGCTCGTCGGCATCGCATTGGCGGCCTTCCAATTGCTCCGTCGCGGCATGGGCGAGGCCGCGGAGCGGTGGCTTGCGACCGTGTCGTCCACCGCCGGGCGGCGCGCGCTGCAACATCTATTGGCGAGCGTTTCGAGCGGCGGTCCCGCGCGGCTGGAGCTGATCGGCGCCGGCGCATTGGCCTACGCCGCCCTGTTTGCCGTCGAGGGCGCCGGGCTCTGGCTGCGTAAACGGTGGGCCGAATACCTGACGCTCATCGCGACGGCGACCTTCGTCCCGGTCGAGATTTACGAGCTCGTGAAGGGCCTCACGCTTCCGAGGGTCCTCACGCTCGCGATCAACCTCGCAATGATCGCGTATTTGGCCTACCGGCTGCGCCACCCCAAATCGTAGGCAGGCCCCGGGCGCTTTCAAAGCACCGGCAGTGCTCGTGTCAACCTCGAATTTTCACTGATTAAAAGGTCGTTTTCCCCTCTCAAGTGCGCTAGATTTTCGACTCTGGCGGGGAGCCGGTTTTGCACGGCCGGCCGGCTCCGAGCGAAGTCCCTCAAAACGGACCAACTGTGGCAGCAACGACGACCAAGCCGGCGCAGTACGACGCCGACCAGATCCAGGTATTGAAGGGCCTCGAGGCGGTTCGGAAACGCCCGGGCATGTACATCGGCTCCACGTCCGAGCGCGGACTGCACCACCTGGTGTACGAGGTCGTCGACAACTCGATCGACGAGGCGCTGGCCGGATACGCCGACCGCGTGTCGGTGACGATCCACGAAGACAACTCGGTCACTGTCATCGACAATGGACGCGGCATTCCGGTCGACATGCACGCCGGCGAGAAGATGCCCGGGGTCGAGCTGGCGATGACGGTGCTGCACGCCGGCGGCAAGTTCGACAAGGAGAGCTACAAGGTCTCCGGCGGACTGCACGGCGTCGGCGTGTCCGTGGTGAACGCGCTCTCCGAGTCGCTCAAGGTGTGGGTGAAGCGCGACGGGAAAGAGTACTACATGGACTTCGAGCGCGGCGCGACGACGACCAAGCTCAAGGTGCTCGGCAAGGCCGGCGCGAAGGAGACCGGCACGACCGTCTTCTTCAAGCCCGATGCGCAGATCTTCACCGAGCTCGTCTACAAGTACGACACCCTCGCGTCGCGGCTGCGCGAGTTGTCGTTCCTCAACAAGAGCGTCACGATCACGCTCAAGGACGAGCGCGTCGGCGAGGAGAAGGAAGACACGTACTTCGCCAAAGGCGGACTGCGGGAGTTCGTCCAGTTTCTGAACACGAAGACGAAGCCGCTGCACTCCGACATCATCTACATCGAGACGACGCGCGACGACATCGAGATCGAGCTCGCGCTCCAGTACAACGACGGCTACAACGACCTCGTCTTCTCCTTCGTCAACAACATCAACACGCACGAAGGCGGCACGCACCTTACCGGCCTCAAGAGCGCGCTGACGCGCGTCATCAATTCGTACGCGTCGAAGGGCA
>JBDUCS010000272.1:0-5759 GCA_040003335.1 Gemmatimonadaceae bacterium
CACGAACAAGCATTCCAGCGTTGCCGTTGGGGAACGGAGTAAACTGCTTCACGTTTAGTTGGTGGACTTCGGAACAAGTGACGAAGGTGATCGAGCTCGAGTGCAAAGCGGTCATCGACGGCGTGTTCGAGTACATCGAGCACGGGCTCGACGACGTCGTGATGGCGCGCTATGCGGCGCACTTCGCCGTCTGCGTGCGCTGCGCGACCTACCTCAAGCACGGCCAGCAGCTCCTGCTCTGCATCGGCACCCGAGCGCGAATGGAGACGGCGCCGGCGTCACTCCGCCGGCGTGTGCTCGACGCGCTGATCGAGCTCGACGCGCACACGACGGACTCGTGATCGATGGCGCGGTTGCGCGCGGTGCCGGTGGCGCGCTCCTCGCCGGCCTCGTCGCGCTCCTCGCCTGGCGCGCCGCATCGCTCTCGCCGAGCGGCGCACTCGCGGCCTTCGTCGTCGGCACGATCGCCGCGGTCGCCGGCTGGGGCTGGGCACTCTACCTCATTGTCTTCTTCCTCTCCTCCACGCTGCTCTCGCGCATGGGCGCCACGCGAAAGGCGGAGCGCACGCGCGCGATCGTCGAGAAGGGCGGCGCGCGCGACGCGGCGCAGGTGCTCGCGAGCGCTGGCGTCGCTCGTGTCGCCATGGCGCGGGCGGCCGGTGCTCGCCGCCGGCTCGCTCGCCGCGGCCGCGGCCGACACTTGGGCGACCGAGATCGGCACGCTCGCGGGCGGTGCGCCGCGCATGATCACGACGTGGCGGCTGCTTCCGGCCGGCACTTCCGGGGGCGTGACCGCGAGCGGGCTGCTCGCGGCGCTCGCGGGAGCGGCGGCGATGGCCGGCGCCGCCGTCGCCTTCGGCTGGTCGTCGTCGATCGCGCCCGCCGTTCTCGCGGGCGGCGTCGCCGGCTCACTCGCCGACTCGCTCCTCGGCGCCCTCTGGCAATCGCGGCGGCGCTGCGATGCGTGCGCCATGGCGACCGAGCAGCGGGTGCACCGCTGCGGTGCGCGCACGCGGGCGAGCGGCGGGGTGGCTTGGCTCACCAACGACGCGGTAAACTGCGGGTGTGCACTGGTCGGCGGCATCGTGACTCTCGCGCTCGTGCGTCCGTGAGCGACCCTCTCCCGGACGTCATCGTCGTGGGCGGCGGGCCGGCCGGCGCGTCCACCGCGTTCTACCTGGCGCGGGCCGGCGCATCGGTGCTCGTGCTCGACCGCGCGAACTTTCCGCGTGACAAGCCGTGCGCGGAGTATCTGAGCCCCGAGTGCTCGCGCATTCTCGACGACATGGGCGCCCTCGCGCCGTGCGAGGCGGCGGGCGCGGCGAAGCTCGTCGGTATGATCATCCGCGCGCCCAACGGCACGACGGTGCGCGGCGACTTCGCCGCCGTCCAGGGATTTCGCGGGTTCCGAGATCGCGGTCTCGCGCTCCGCCGCACGCTGCTCGACGCCATCCTTCTCGATCGCGCCCGCGCGGCCGGCGCGCGCGTGGAAGAGGGCGCGCGCGTCGTCGACGTGACTCGCGATGCCGGGGGGCGAGTGACGGGCGTGCGCACGCTCGACGGCGGCGGCGCCACCCGCGATCGCCGGGCGCGGATCGTGGTCGCGGCCGACGCGCTCCGCGCCGTCGTCGCGCACCGGCTCGGCGTCGCGCACACCACGCGCTCGCAGCGTCGCACGGCGTTCGTCGCCCACTACACCGGCGTCGGTGGCGTCACCGATTGCGGCGAGATGCACGTGCACCTGAACGGCTACGCCGGCTTCGCCAACGTCGGCAACGGTGTCACCAACGTCGCGATCGTCGTCCCGATGAAACACGCGCGCGCCGCGGCGGGACGGCAGGCGGAATTCATGGACGCCTGGTTCGCGGGCCATCCCGATCTGGCGGCGCGTCTCGCCGGCGCGACGCGCATTGGCCCCGTGCGCGTCACCGGTCCGTTCGCGTCGAGGGCGCGCCACGGCGTGCTGCCCGGCGTTGCCCTCGTCGGCGACGCGGCCGACTTCTACGATCCGTTTACCGGCGAAGGGATCTTCACGGCGCTTCGCGGCGGCGAGCTGCTGGCGCCCGCGACGCTCCAGTCGCTTGCCGCGACCAACGACCGCGCGGCGTTCGAGGCGCTGCGCGCGTACGACGACGCTCGGCGCCGCGTCTTTGGCGGAAAGTGGAGGGTCGAGCGCATCATTGGCACCACGATCACCGTTCCGCGATTGATGAATCTCACCGCCGCCGCGTTGGCGCGGCACAAAGACATGGTGGACACGCTCATCGGCGTCGCCGGCGATTTCGTTCCGCCGTCCGAAGTGCTGCGCCCATCGTTCCTGCTGCGCATGCTCGTTGGCGGCCTCCTCCCCGTCCGCGCGCCGCGCGCCGTCGTCGCTGAGCCGCCGCTCCCATGACGCTCGACCCCGCCGTCTTCCGAAGCATCCTCGGCCGCTTCGCCACCGGCGTCTCGATCGTCACCGCGCGCGACGCGACGGAGACGGACCACGGCATGACGGTGAGCGCCTTCAGCTCGTTGAGCCTCGACCCGCCGCTCGTGCTCGCCTGCATCGACCGCACAACGGAGATGTACGGCGTGCTGATGGATGCGACGCACTTCACCGTGAACATCCTCGCCGAGGAGCAGGAGTCGCTCTCCCGTCGCTTCGCCGAGCAGATGACGGACCGTTTCGACGGCGTCGGCTTCACGCGCTCCTCCACCGGCGCCGCGATCCTCGACGATGTGATCGCGTTCGCCGAGTGCGAGATCACGTCGCGGTCCGACGCGGGTGACCACACGATCTTCGTCGGTCGGGTGCTGTCGGGCGAGTCACGCGCGGGGCGGCCCCTCCTCTACTACCGCGGCGGCTACGCGCAGCTGGAGCGGTAGCGCGTGAGTCTCTTCGTGCCGCGCCAGCGATACGGCGTCGAGATGCTCGACGAGCCGGGCGTGGATGCCGCAGTCGCGCGGCGCTCGCTGTCCGACGTCGCGCGCGCCAACGCGCTCTTTGGCGGTGCCCGCGCCGTTGTCGCCGAGCTGCGCGACGCCCTGCGGGAGTGCGAGGGCGGCCGCGCGACGGTGCTCGACGTCGGCACGGGGATCGGCGACATTCCGCGGCGCGCGCGTGCGACGCTCGCCGGCTATGGCGTGGCGCTCCACATCACCGGACTCGAGTACACGGAGACGCTCGCGCGCGCCGCGCGCGAAGCTGGAGTGCCCCCCGTCGTCGGCGACGCGCGTGCCCTCCCCTTCGCCGATGCGAGCATCGACGTCGTGATGTGCTCGCAACTCCTCCACCACTTCGAACATGAACGGGCCGTCGAGGTCTTGCGCGAGATGCACCGCGTGGCGCGGCGCCGCGTGATCGTGAGCGACCTCCGTCGCAGCTGGATTGCCGCCGCCGGCATCTGGCTCGCGTCGTTCCCGCTCCGTTTTCATCCGGTGAGCCGGCACGACGGCGTCGTCTCCGTTCTGCGCGGGTTCCGCGCCCACGAGCTGCGCGCCCTCGCCGCCGGCGCGTCGGGCGCGACGCCGGCCGTGCGCAACCGGCTCGGATTTCGCGTTACGGCGTCGTGGAGTCCGAACCATCCCCCGAAGCCGTACATCAATGCGATGATCGCGACGCACAAGGAGCACGCATGACGCGCGGCGAGCTGGCGCGGGAGCCGTACGAGCTGGGCCCGATGCCGGCCGGCCGCTCGATGACGACGATGGACGAGCAGCTCGTTCGCGCGCCCGTCGACATCATCTTCGCCTACGCCAAACGTGTCGAGGAATGGCCGGCGCTCCTGCCGCACTACCGGTGGGTGCGCTTCCGAGAGCGCGCGACCGACGGCGGCGGCTTGGTGGAGATGGCGGCCTGGCGCCCCTTCGGCGTCGCGCGCTGGCCGACTCGGTGGCTCTCCGAGATGACGGTCGATGCGTCGCGCCCGGCGGTGCGCTTTCGTCACGTCGGGGGTATCACGAAAGGGATGGACGTGGAGTGGTCGTTCGCCGCCGAGCGCGACGGCACGCGCGTGCGCATTGTGCACGTCTGGAACGGACCCGCCTGGCCGATCATTGGCCTCTTCGCGGCAACGAATGTGATAGGACCGGTGTTCGTGCACGGAATCGCCTCGCGAACGCTGGCGGGACTCGGGCGAGCCGCCGAGAGGAATGGGTGAGGGGGCCAGACCCTCCGCTCTAAACTTTGTGTATTTAGGAATCAGGTATGAGACGAGTCGCGATAACGGGGATTGGGGCGATCACACCGATCGGCACCACGCGCGGCGGCCTGTGGGACGGGCTGCGCGCGGAGCGGTCGGCGGTGCGGCAGATCACGCGGTTCGATCCGTCCATCTTCCGCAGCCACAACGCCGCCGAGATCTCCGACTTCTCGGCCGGCGATTTTATCGAGAAGAAGCGCGCGAAGCGGCTCGATCGCTTCGGACAGTTCTCGGTGGCCGCGGCGCGGCTGGCGATCGAGGACGCCCATCTCGACCTGGCCAAGGAAGACCGCGAGCGCGTCGGCTCGATGATGGGCACCGCGCTCGGTGGCATCGGCTACGCCGAGGAGCAGGCGGGACACTTCTACAGCGGTAGCGTGAAGGACGTCGATCCGGCGCTGGCGCTGATGGTCTTTGGCGGCGCGGCGAGCTGCAACATCGCGATCGAGTTCGGTGTGCAGGGGCCGAACTCCACCAACGCGATGAGCTGCGCGTCGGGGACGATCGCGATCGGCGATGCGTTTCGCCAAGTGCGCGACGGCTACGCCGACGTGATGATCGCCGGCGGAAGCGAAGCGCCGTTGTGGCCCCTTTGCTTCGGCGCGTTTGCGATCATCCGCGCCATGTCGACACGCAACGACGATCCCGCGGGCGCCTCGCGGCCATTCGACAAGGACCGCGACGGCTTCGTGATGGGCGAGGGCGCGGCCGTCGTGATTCTCGAGGAATGGAACCGCGCCGTCGCGCGCGGCGCGCCGATCTATGCCGAGATCGCCGGCTACGGCATGTCGAACGACGCGTACCACATGACGGCGCCGCTGCCCGACGGCTCGCAGGCCGCGCGCTCGATGCAGCGCGCGCTCGACGACGCAAAGATCGGCGCGCACGAGATTCAATACGTGAACGCGCATGGGAGCTCGACGCCCCTCAACGACGCGACCGAGACGCTGGCGATCAAGCGCGTCTTCGGCGACCACGCGTACAAGCTCCAGGTCAGCGGCACCAAGGGCTACTACGGCCACGCCCTCGGCGCGTCCGGCGCGATCGAGACGGCGATCTGTTCGCTCGCCCTCACGCACGACTGGCTCCCGCCGACGGTGAACCTGGCCACGCCCGATGAGGGAATGGACCTCGACTACATCGCCAAGACGGGACGCGACGCGAGCGTCGAGCACGTGCTGACGAACTCGTTCGGCTTCGGGGGGATCAATGCGGCGCTCGTGTTACGGCGAGCGTCGTAATCCTACGTCTTCAGCCCCACCCCCGCCCTGGCCACGAGCGCTGCAAACCTCGGATGCTCCCGGATCGACGCCCATCCCTCATCGACCGGTAGCGTAATCACCCAGAACTCGCGGTGCAGCACCGCGAGCTCGAGCGCATCGAGCGCGCGATCGGAGTCGCCGAGCAAGAGGTGCACGTTCGCGGCCCAGATCTGCGGGATGAACTCGCCTGCCGCCGCGCGGCGCTCCATCTCGCCGAGCAGCGACTTGGCGAGCTGCGCGCGCTTCGCCATCGCGTACGGGTGACCCGAATGTAGGCGACGTGTCGCGCCCGGCGCTAGAATCCAGGCGTGTC
>JBDUCS010000273.1:0-5742 GCA_040003335.1 Gemmatimonadaceae bacterium
CGAGGGTGATGAGTTCATCCTCGAGGCGGTTCGAAAGCACCGCCCCGGGATGGTGATTCCGCTGTCCGGCGTTCGGGCGCAGTACGAGCCGATGTTCTCGGTCGACCACAACTTCACGCGCTATGGCTACAGCGGCTATCTGCGGCACATCGAGCGGCTGATCGCCGGCGGCCGTGTGCGCGCCCGGCCGCAGTCGCACCACACGGTCGTCGTCCGCGATGAGGAGCGCACGAGCAGATGAAAATCGGGATCGGATCGGACCACGCCGGCTTCCGCTACAAAGAGCTGATCAAGACGCTCCTCGCCGCCCGCGGCCACGAGGTGAAAGACTTCGGCACCTACACACCGGAGATGTGCGACTATCCGCTCTTCATTCGGCCGACGGCCGAGGCCGTGGCGAGCGGGGATGTCGAGCGCGGCATCGTGCTCGGCGGGTCGGGCAATGGTGAGGCGATCGTGGCCAATCGTGTCCGGGGCGTCCGGTGCACGCTCTGTTGGAACGCCGACTCGGCGCGGTTCGGGCGGCAGCACAACGATTCCAACTGCCTCTCGATTGGCGAGCGGATGGTGACGGAGCAACAGGCCGAAGAGATCCTCGACATCTGGCTCACGACGGAATTCGAGGGCGGCCGGCACCTGAGGCGAATTCAGGAGATCGACGAAATTTGATGCGCGCGACGGTGAGCGATCACTTCCGACCAACGGAGGCGGCGCGTGTCTAGTGCATCGTGGCACGACCTCGGCCTGGCCGTGGATTTCACGAGCGCTGCGGTGTCGGCGGCCCACATCGGCCGCACAAAGATCACCGTGACTTACGTCGACGGACAATTCGGCGCCCTCTCCGGCGTCTGCAATCACGCCGGCGGCCCGCTCGCCGGCGGCGCGATCGACGGCGAATATCTGGTCTGCCCCTGGCACAACTGGAAGTACCACTGCCGCACGGGCGCCGGCGAGCCGGGTTACGAGCTCGACGCGGTGCCGCGCTACGAGGTTCGCGTCCACGAGGACCATCTGTGGATCAACCTCGAGACGGTCACGAAACGGACGCGCGCGCCGCACGAGCGGCACGCGCTCGCCCGGCCGCCCAAGCGCGAGCCGGGTCCGGTGCGCGTGCTCGGCATCTCGACGACGAACATGGACGTCGCGCACCCGCGCTACTCCACGTCGGACGCCCTCCTCGACGTCTCGCTGGACTTCGCCCGCACGGAGCTCGGTGCGTCGGCCGAGCGCATCGCGCTCGCCGAGCTCGCCTTCCGCCACTGCGAGGGCTACTACTCGAAGGCCGCCGAAGCGTGCACTTGGCCGTGCTCGATTACGCAGATGGATCCGGCCGACCAGCTCGACCGCGTGTATGAGGCGATCGTGCACTGGGCCGACGTGATTCTCGTGTCGACGCCGATCCGTTGGGGCAACGCGAGTTCGCTCTACTACAAGATGGTCGAGCGGATGAACTGCATTCAGAATCAGATGACGATCGCCAATCGCGTGCTCCTCAGAAACAAGGTCACGGCGTTCATCATTACCGGCGGACAGGACAACATCCAAGCCGTTGCCGGCCAAATGATGGGCTTTTTTGGCGAGATCGGCTGCCACATGCCGCAGTTTCCGTACATCGCGCACAGCCGGGGGTGGTCGGCGGAGGACATGGAGCGCAACATCGCTTATGTGCAGGAGAGCTCCGAGCTACGCGAGGGCGCGCAGATGCTGGTCGCGCGCGCGATCGACACGGCGCAGCTCCTGATCGAGCACGAGACCGCGCCCCACGCGATCGCGCGAGGGGGGCGCAAGGCGCACCATCTCGCGTTGGGTGGGAGTGCCGAGGAGGAAGGGGCGGATCGCGCACCGGTGACGGGATAGCGGATCGGCTCCCGGGAGGGGCGGCGGGAGCGGCCCGCGGCGCCAGAGCCGGACGCTCGCAACGGCCCTCCGGCGACCTCTGCTCACACGCGCGCTCACCCCAACGCTCTCCTGCACGCGACGACCGCATCGGCGATGAAGCGTGCGGCGAGCTGCGATTGCGCCACGCCGTCGCTCTCGCGAACGAGGGCGGTCGCGGTGAGCACCGCGGCGGTGAATCCCGTCGTGTGCCACGCCCCCTGACCAAGTTCGGGGAGGGCGCTCGCCGGCGGGTACGGGTACGGCGACACGTAGAAATACGGTTCGGCGAACGATTCGTCGCCGGGCGAGATCCCGACGCCGATCGTCGTGTCCGCTCTGACGGTAATCAGCGTCGCCATGTCGAAGTGGTGCGGCCAGCATCGCACGGGCGACGCGCTCGCCTCGCGTGCGGCGAGGTCGCGGAGCAGGAGGTCGCCGTTGCCGTAGTAGCGGTCGAGCTCGCGCAACGGGACGCCATCGCCGACGCCGAACGTCGTGCCCTCGTCGAGCGCGTGCCGCGGAATCTGGTAGTGCTTGTGCATCGTCATCCGCGACGCGTCGGCGCCGCATTCGCGCACGCGCTCGACGAGCCAGGCGAATCCCTCGTTCATCGTCGCCCCTTCGAGCGGCATCTGCGCCCGCGGCGCACCCGTCTCGTCGAGCAGCACGAGCGCGAGATCGGCGGCGCGGATCGCGGCGCGAAACGGCGTCACCGCCGGCACGAGCTCGGAGGCCAGGGATCGAGTCGCCGGCATCCACTCGAGATTGGTGTGACTGTCATCCGGGCGCGGCGCGAGGAGCGAGATGCCGACGGCGTTCGCGATCTGCGCGGCGTGATGCAGCTCGGCGCGTGCCTCCGCGAGCGTACCGGGCGCGATGGCGCCGACGGGCGACCAATCGGCGCGACGGGGGTAGTGCAACTCGTGCGTCGACCCGGCGTGCTGCGACATGGCGACCTCGCTCCCTGATGGCCCGGAGAAACGGAACCGAACGGGCCCGGCCGTGCTTTTACATCGTGACCCGGGCGGCATGGCGTGTGCCATGCATACCGGTAAATTATCGGACCCGGCGCTCCTGCGCGTCTGCGCCCACTCTCATCCGTCTGCCGCATGCCCCAGTCTACCGCCACCCTCGCGTCCGTCGACCATCTGCTCGCGATGCTCGCCGAGGCGCGCGCGCGCACGCTGCTCCTCGTGTCGCCGCTCGCGGAAGACGAGCTGCGCATGCAGCACGATCCGCTAATGAGCCCGATTCTCTGGGACCTCGGCCACATCGCCTACTTCGAGGAGCTGTGGCTGACGCGGAATCTGGACGGCCCGATCGAGTTTTGCGAGATGCCGGGGATGTTCAATCCGTTCGAGCATCCGCGGCCTACGCGCGCGTCGCTCCCCCTCCCGTCGCTCGCCGAGTGGGGTGAGGTGATGGCGGACATCCGTGAGCGCGTGGTGGAGCGCGCAGAGAGCGTTGATGTGGCGCACGGCCCGCCGCTCGTGCGCGACGGCTACGTCTACCGCATGGTGGCGCAGCACGAGTACCAGCACAACGAGACGATGCTGCAGACGCTGCAGCTCAAGCTCGGTGCGGCGTATCGCGCGCCGCGCGCAACGATGCTGCCGGGCGCGACGAGGCGCCCGCGCGCGCCGCGCGCCGGCGCGATGGTTCGGTTTCCGGGAGGCGAGATCCCGATCGGCACCGACGATCGGACGGCGGCATATGACAACGAGCGACCGCGTCACATGCGGGCCATTGCGCCGTTCAAGATCGATGTGACGCCGGTGACGAATGGCGCCTTTCTCGACTTCATGAATGACGGCGGTTACGGGGCGCGCGCGCTCTGGAGCGACGCCGGCTGGACGTGGCTGGCGGAAGCGCGCGTCGACGCGCCTAAGTACTGGGCGCGCGACGCGCACGGCGCCTGGCAGACGCGTGTAATGGATGCGGTCGAGCCGCTCGACCCCACCAAGCCCGTGTGCCACGTCTCGTATCACGAGGCGGAGGCGTTCGCGCGGTGGGCAGGGAAGCGTCTCCCTTCGGAACACGAGTGGGAGGCCGCGGCGAGCTGGGATCCGGCGACGCGAACGGCGCGCCGCTTCCCGTGGGGCGATGAGCCGTGGACCCCGGCGCTCGCCAACCTCGACCAGCTGGCGTTCGCCATCGCGCCCGTCGGCGCGTATGCGCGCAACGTCTCACCAATCGGCTGCTCCGGCATGATCGGCGATGTCTGGGAATGGACCTCGACCGACTTCGCCGGTTATCCGGGATACGAGAGCTTCCCGTATCCCGAATATTCCGAGGCCTTTTTCGGCGACGAGTACAAGGTGCTCCGCGGCGGCTCCTGGGCCACGCGGCCCGGCGCCATCCGCACCACGTTTCGCAACTGGGACTATCCGATTCGCCGCCAGATCTTCGCCGGCTTTCGCTGTGCGGCCGATGACTAGCCTCGCCGCGGCCAGCGCCGCAGTGCCGAACGAGGCGATGCTCGCCGACGTGCGCGCCGGCCTCGCGCGCGAGCAGAAAGAGTTGTCGCCGAAATATTTCTACGACCGCGCGGGCTCGCAGCTGTTCGAGGAGATCACGACCCTCCCCGAGTACTATCTCACGCGCACCGAGCGGCGGCTCCTCGGGCGGACGATGCCGGGGCTCGCGTCGCGCCTCAGGCCGGCGACGTTGGTCGAGCTCGGCGCCGGGGCGGCCGACAAGACGCGCGTGATTCTCGACGCCATGCGCGACGCCGGTTCGGCGGCGCTCTACGTGCCGGTCGACGTGAGCGCGAGCTTTCTGCACGACGCCGCGGCGCGGCTGCGCGACGCCTATCCCGGCCTCGGCGTGACACCCGTCGTCGCCGACTTCACCGAGCCGATGCGCTTTCCGCCGGCGATGCCGAGGCCCGTGCTGTTCGCCTTTCTCGGGAGCACGATCGGCAACTTTGACGAGCGTGCGTCGGTCGAGCTGCTGTCACGCGTGCGCGATGCGATGCGTCCGAACGACCGTCTTCTGCTCGGCGCCGACCTGGTGAAGGACGTCGCGCGCATCGAGCTCGCATACAACGACGCGCGCGGCGTCACGGCCGCCTTCAACCGCAACGTGCTGCACATGCTCAACCGGGAGCTCGGCGCGGACTTCGACCCGGCGCGCTTCGCACACCGTGCCTTTTTCAATCGTGACGCGTCGCGGATCGAGATGCATCTCGTGTCGCTCGGGGAGCAGCGCGTGTGTGTGCCGGGTGTGGGACTCGTGCCGTTTCGCGACGGAGAGACGATCCGCACCGAGATCAGCTGCAAGTACGACCGCGCGGCGGTCGCGCGGCTCTTTGCTGCCGCCGAGCTGCGCATCGACGAGTGGCTGGTAGACGTCGAGGAGCCGTACGCGCTCGCCGTCGGCGTCGTCGACGCATGACACGCATCATCGCGCCCCTCGCGGCGCACCTGCGCGACCGCGCGTTCGCGCCCGGCGTGCCGCGCGATCGCGGGGCGCTGCGCATCGGCGCCGAGGTCGAGCTCGTTCCGGTGCTCGCCGATAGCGGGCGGCCGTGTCCGGTCGAGGGCGAGGGCGGGCCGGCGCTCTTGCCGTTTCTCCGTGGCTGGAGCACGGCGAACGGTTGGCTCGAGTGGAAGACGGCCAAGGGCGTGCCCGGCTTCTGCACGCCCGATGGGGGACGCATCACGTTCGAACCTGGTGGCCAAGTGGAATACAGTGCGCCCCCGGCCGCGTCGGCGTCGGCGCTGTTGGCGTCGCTCCGCGCGCTCGTCGTGCCGCTCCGTGCCGCCGCGCTCGACGGAGGGATCGAGCTTCTCTCGTTGGGGATCGATCCCCTCAACGGCGATGGCTGCACGCCGCTGCAGCTTCACAGCGAGCGCTACGATC
>JBDUCS010000030.1:0-19314 GCA_040003335.1 Gemmatimonadaceae bacterium
TCGTGCACCCGATGGTGCGCGATGCGCTGTATGGCGAGCTCGGCCTCGCGCGTGCGCGGCAGCGGCACGCGCGCGTCGCGGAATCGCTGGAGCGCTTCTACGGCATTCGCGCGCGCGGCCATTCGGCCGAGCTCGCGTTTCACTTTTCGCGCGCCAACGCGTCGGATCTCACGCCTAAGGCGATTCTCTATCTCGCCGCGGCGGGCCGCACCGCGCTCGAGCGACACGCCAATCGCGAGGCGGCGGCCTATCTCGATACCGCGCTCGAGCTCGCCGACCGCTCGGGCAGCGAGGTGGCCAATGCGGCCGGGGTCGCGCCTTTGGTCGACGAGCTGGCGCGCGCGCGACAGCGGCTCGGCGAGTACGACGCCGCGCTCGCGCTGTGGGGACGCGCGCTCGCCGACGCGGAGCGTGCCGGCGAGCACGGGCGCCGCGCATCGATCGAGCGCCGGATGGGGCTGGCGAGCTACTGGCGCGGCCGGCACGCTGATGCGCTGGCGCACTACGAGCGGGGGATTGCCGCGACCGATCTCGCCGGCGACGACCGGCTCGCCGCGCGTCTCCACATGGCCGCCGGCGTTGTGCACCTCGAGCTCGGCCGCCCCGCCGATGCGGAGCGCGAGACCCGCCTGGCGTTGGCGATCGCCGAGCGCCGCGGCGATGCCGCGCTCGCCGCGCGCGCCCAGCGCGCACTGCTCCTGCTGTACGTGTGGACGGGCGAGCCGGAGCCGGCGCGCGCCCACGGCGCGCGCGCGATCGAGTTGGCGCGAGAGGCCGAGGAGCTGTCCGTCGAGTGGTCGGCGCACTGGGCGCTCGCGCTCGTCGGCGGCCTCACCGGCAACAGCGCGGAAACCGAGCGGCACCTACGCGAGAGCGAGCGGCTCGCCGACGAGCTGCACTCACCGGTGATGCGCGCGTGGACGGCCGAGATCGCGATCGAGGTCGCGTCGGCGAAGGGCGAATGGGATGCCGCGCTCGCGCTCGCCGAGCGAACGGTCGAGGTGACGCGCGCGCTCGGGCAACGCGCGATTCTGCCGCGCGTGCTCGTCTGGACGGGAATCCTGTCGCTCGCGCGCGGCGAGCAAGAGCGCGGCAAGGAGCTCGTGGACGAGGCGTGGGAGCTCAGCGGGGCCGCGCGCGCGAGCGACGCCAGCGGGCGGCACGTGGATGTTCACACCGTGGTCCCCGCGCACACCGGCCGCGCGACGTATCATCTGACGATTGGCGACTACGATGAAGCGATTCGCGTGGGCCGCGCTGGTCTCGCGATCGCCGACCGGTCGGGTTACGTGGTGTGGGGGATCTACCGGCTCCTCCCGGTGATCGCTGAGGCGGCCCTGCGCAAGAACGACCTCGCCACGGCGCAGTGGGTGGGCGAGCGATTGCGGCGCGATTCGGAGCGCCTGGGCCACGCGCTCGGACTCGCATGGGCCGACGCATGTGATGCGCTCGTCGCCACGCTCGGCGGCGATGCGGAGCGCGGCGTCGTGGTGCTACGCGCGGCGGCGGAGGCGCTCGAGGCAATCCCGTTCGTCGCCGACGCGGCGCGGCTGCGCCGCGAGCTGGGCTATCGGCTCAACACGGTCGGCGACCGAGACGGCGCGCTGCGCGAGTTGCGCGCGGCACACGACGTCTTTTTGCGCTTGGGTGCCGCGCCGGAATTGGCGACGGCGCGCGAACAGATCCGGGATCTTGGTGCGCGGCCGCCGACGCGGCCGTCGGCGCCGGGGGCGGCGGGGCTGACACCGCGCGAGCTCGAGATCGCGCGCCTCGTCGCGTCGCGGAAATCGAACAAGGAGATCGGCAAGGCGCTCGACATCTCCGCGCGCACAGTGAGCACGCACCTGTCGAACATCTTCACCAAGGTCGGCGTGACGTCACGGGGTGAGCTGGCGGATTTCGCTCGCGAGCGGCTGAGCAACGAGTCGTGAAAGAGCGACGAATGACGAGCGATCGCCGAGCCGGCGAGCGACCGCTTTGCGCCCTCTGGATCTAGTTCTTCAGCAGCCGGACGCCGCCGGAGCCGGTCTCGATCGTGATGCGGCCGTCGCCCGCGCCGATCTTGCCGCGCAACAATCGGCGCTCGGAGCGGGTAACGGCAATCTCGAAGTCGGTCGTGATGTTGCCGCTGCCCGTCTCGACGCTGACCTCGGCGCTCAGCGTCTTGGGAAGGCGAAGCGATACGCCACCAGAGCCGGCGTCGATCTTGAGCCGCTTGATGTCGGAGAGGATCGCCACGTCGACGCTGCCCGACCCGGCGTCGATGCTGACGTCGGATGCCTTCACGCCGGTGGCGTCGACACCGCCGGAGCCCGCGTCGAGCGAGAGGGAGGTGACGTCGATGTCCGAGATCGTGACGTGCCCGGAGCCAACGTCCATCGACAGCGTGCCGCCGTGCACGCGCGACACGGTGCTCCCGCCGGAGCCGGCATCGATCGAGACGGTGCCGTCGGCGTCGCTGACCTCGATGCGGCCGGAGCCACCGTCGATCGTGAGTCGGCCCCGCGTGCCCTTCGTCGTCACCGGCGCGGCACCGACATCAAGCGTCAGGTCGCCGTCCACGTTCGTCGCCCGCACCTCGCCGACGCCGAGGTAGATCGCGACGCGCCGTCCCCTCGGCACGAACACGCGCAGGTCGGCGCGCGCGTCGAGGCCGCTGCCGTACGAGGAGATCTCAACGCGGCGGCCGCGATCGCGATCGTCGTCATTGCCGTTGAACGTCCCATCGTCGCGGACGCGAAGCGAGGTGTGCCCGCGCCCGCGTCCCATCTCCTCGTACACAACGCGATCGTCCGGAAAGATCACGCGCATCGTCTCGCGGCCGCGGATCGGTCCCGACTGCACCGTGAGCTTGTCACCCTGCCGTCCGCCGCGCGTCATGTCGACCTCGACGCTATTGCCCGTACCCGCTTCGATTGTGACGCGCCCGGCGATGTCGTAAATGGCGACGCTGTCGCCTGCGAGCGTGGTACGTTGCGCCGACAGCGCGCCGGCAGACGAGACCGCGGCAACGACGGCGGACACGAAAAGGTGACGGCACGGGCGGATCATCGGCGCTCTCGGTAGGGGCTGCCGATTGAGACAGTCGGATCGCGCGCCGGGTTTGAACCGGTGTTCTCGAGATTCTGCGGTTTTGAAGTTCAGCAGTTCAGAGCTCACGGCGCCAACTCTCAACTCGCAAAACAAAGGATCCGCTTACGGGAGTCCCTTTGCGCCGTCGCCCTTCGTGAAGAGCAGGCTTTCCGTGTGCCCGCCGTACCGGGCCTGCACGATGTTCGCTTGGTCCGCGAACATGTCGAACATCAGGTTGTCCTGCACGCGGAGTCCCGCGAGGCCGTTCGGTGTGGCGAGTGTGAGCGAGACCAGGATCAGGTCGGTCGTGCGCCGCGTGCCCGCCCATTCGAGCGACATCGGCTTGCCGTCCTTGCCGAGGATCGCGAACGCCGAGCGGATGTAGGCGAACATCGCGGCGTCGGCCAGTGCCCGGTCGGGCGCAAGCTTGTCGCTCGTGCGGCGCGCGACCGCCTTGCCAAAGTCATCCACGAACAGCTTGAGCGTGACCTTCGTGCGATGCTCGGCGGGGACGTATTCGATCTCGCAGAGCGAGTTGTGCAGCGGATGCGCCGGTGCCGCCGCGCCGAGCGGCAGGAAGGTGGCGAACACCGCGGCCAGGGCCCGGCCCGCGCTCAGCCGGGCCACCGCTCGATGGCCCAGCGGGTGGCGACGAGCGCGACGACGGCGGAGACGGCGAGCACGCGTAGGCGCAACGGCGCCGGTGCGCGGGCTGGAAGCCGGAGGAGCGCGATGATGCGATCCATGCCGGCGAGGAGCGCGAACGCGACGGCGAGTACGACGACCTGTCCAAGCTCGATGCCGATGTTGAAGCCGAACAGCGGCACCGCGACGTGATCCATAAATAGCGACTTGAGCGAGTTCGCGAAGCCGGCGCCATGCACGAGCCCGAAGACGCCCGCGAAGACAGGACGGTAGTTGCCGCCCATGAAGGCCGCCGACCGGTTCTTGACGAGGATGTTTTCGATCGCCGTCGCCACGATCGTGACCGGAATCAGAAACTCGATCAGTCGCGTGGGAAGCGTCACAGCGCCGGTGACGGCAAGCGCCAGCGTTATCGAGTGGCCGATCGTGAATGCCGACACGACCCAGAGCGCCGGCCGCCAGTCGCGAACGCGATAGATCGCCGCCAGCGCGACCAGAAAGAGGATGTGGTCCATCGCTTCGACATCCGTGATGTGCCGGAAGCCGAGGTGGACGAAATTCACGAGCTCGTTCATCGGAACACGCTACCGCTTCGCGTTCAGCGAGTCGAGCACCGCGCGCGCGACGTTGGGCTGCGTCGCGTGGAAGTACGGGTTGACCGACAGCGCGTGCGACAGATACCAGTGCGCCTCGGCGTTCCGTCCGAGCGCGCGCTCGATCATTCCGGCGTGATAAAAGATTATCGCGTCTTTGGTGTGCTGGGCGAGCGCGTTCGTCATCGCATGGGCCGCCTCGACATCGCGTCGCTGCTTGTGCAGCGCCCACGCCAGGAGGTCGTACCCGTACACATCCGTCCGCGATTCGAGCTCGATCTGCGTTTTGGCGAGCACTTCGGCCGTGCGCCGGTCGTGGTCGAGGAGAAAGAGACTCCACGCTCGGTGGTAGGCGCCGGGCTGGCCGGCCACCACCACCTCGAGCGTCTTGGCGTAGTCGGCCGACTTCGCGCTGTCGCCGATCGCCAGATAGGCGTCGCTCAGCGTGCCGAGCGTCGCCGGGTCGAGCATCGTAGCGATGGCACGCTCGCCGTACGGGATCGCCGACTGCGGACGCCCCCGCACGAGCTCGAGCCGCGAGAGCGCGGCGAGCAGGCGGTAGTCGCTCGGCTCGATCGCCAGGCCGGCGCGAAAGGCAGTCTCGGCCCGATCGATGCGGCCGTTGCGCATCTCGATGTCGCCGACGCGCAGGTTGAACCAGGCCTGCTGCTCCTTCGGAATCTCGGCGTGCGACGCCGCCGAGTCGCGCGTGGCGATCAACAGTTGGCGCGCGAAGTCCGTGTAGCCGGTGAGCTCGGCGAAGCGCGCGACGCGCGGCGCGATCGAGAGCTGGCGGCGGTCGGCGCCCAACGAGTCAAACGTCGCCTTGGCGCCCGCGTAATCGCCGAGCTCGAGCTCTATCTCACCGAGCGTCGCCTTGAACGATGGCACGTAGGGATCGCTGGCGGCGGCGAGCCTGGCCGCGTCGCGCGCTTCGGAGAAGCGGTGTTGCGCGAGGAGCGCCGACGCGAGCGTGATATATGTCTTGGCGTTGCGGTTCACACGCTCGGCGAGCGAGCGGCGCGCGAAATCTTCGGCGTGGAGGTAGTCCGCGTACTCGCCGCTCTCGCGGCCGCGCTGGAGATAGAGCGCGGAGAGCATGCCGAGCCCCATCGCGCTCGTGGTATCGTAGTCGACGACGCGGCGCCAGGCCGCGATGGTTAGATCGCGTTGGTCCAGCTCGCTCATGCGCATGCCGGCGACCGGCGGCGGCTCGGCGCGCCCGCGTGAGACGCGGACGACGATGACTACGGACGCGGCGGCGACGAGGGCGAGAACGAGGAAACGCTTCTTCATGAGGGGTCCAGAGACGAAGGGGTCCCGGCCCGGGCGCGTGCCCGGACCGGAATCCATCTCGCCGCGACTAGACGCGCGGCACTTCGAGGTACGGGAACGTGGTGCCGAACGTGCGCACCGACGCGGGCACATTGTCCGTGCAGAGCGGGAGCGTGAACGGCGCGCAGCTCGCGTTCGTCGGGCTCAGCAGCGTGCTGAAAATCGCCGTGAGGCCGATGTCGACGACGTCGTCGGAGAGCTTGCGGCCGCCCCAGCCGACCGTCGGGCCTTGCAACACGTAGCTCAGCCAGCCGGCCTTCGTCACGTCGCGATTCGGGTAGACGACGAGGTAGTCCCCCGGGAAGACGACGTTGTCGGCGATCGCCTGACCAACGGCGACCGGGCGTCCACCGACGCCGGTGACGAAGTCCTTGATCTTCTGCTTCGTCGCGCAGCCACCGGCGACGAGGTCATCCTGTGCCGGCGTCGTCGAGTTGTGGCAGCCGTGATCGCGCTTCAAGAAGAACACTTCGCTCGTGAGCGGATTGCCCAGGCGTTCGATCTGCGTGTAGGTCCGGTTGACGTCCGGGCCGGTCACGCTCGTGTTGTCGTTGCAGGCGCCCATCGCCGCCAGCAAGGCGAGCGAGGAGAGCACTACGGCGGTGCGTACGGTCCTCATGTTGTCAGCTCCTCCGCATAGAGCGGGGGTGGAGAGTCGGGAATGCGCGCCACGTGAGCGGCGCGCGAAGCATCAGCGGCTGATCGTGCCCCACACGCCGATCTTGGCGTCGACTGCGGCGGATCCGCCCGCGGTCAGTTGCGTCTTCGGCAGCTCGATCACGATCGACAGCGCGTTCGCCTTGAGGCCGCCGGGGCCCGAGCCCAGCACGTCGACACCGGGGTTACGGAAGGTGAGCGGGCCCTGCGTAATGGCCGCGAACGGCCCTGTCGCCGGACGACGGTCGGGAAGGATCTTGAAGAACTGCTCGAGATCGATGAAGAAGGGATCGCCGCGAAGACCGGCGAAGACTTGCGTGCCGGTGGCGGTACCGAGGTTCGTGGAGAGCGCGCCGGTGACAACCGAGCCGGTCGTGATCAGGCTGTACTTCATACCGCCGTTCTGCAGCGCCGCGCCTGGCGCGACCGGTCCGCGCACGGTCACGGTCTGGCCGGCGCCGCTGCCCGAGAACGTCACCTGAAAGACGAGATCTTCGACGGCGTCGTTGTTGTTGTCGACCTTGATCTGATAAAGCAGGTTGGGGTCGAAGAACGCGTTCGTGCCGATGATCGGCGACGACGTCGTCATCACGAGCGCGATACGATCGGCCGTGGCGCCGGGAAACGCGTAGACATCGTTGATGTCCATGCGGGGATTGAGCTCGACCTCGGGCGTATCTTGGTGATCGGATGCCCAGAGCCGGACCCCGACAGCTGCGCTACCGGCCGCCAGCGCCAGAACCAGCCCGAGAGTGCTACGGCGTGACAGCGTGAACCGCCTCATACCACTACCTCCAGGAGATGTGAAAACTGCTGCAAAACCCCAACGGCTCGCCCGCGCGGCAAGCTCGATCGGATTGACGGACTCGGCGAGTGTACGACGGCTGACTTGGATCGGATCTCTCGATCGCCAGCGATTTGGCGAATGCGGAGCGCGGAGCCAACCGCACCGTCGCCAATGCACCGATAGTGCCACGCGACGTGTATAGTGCGCGACATAGCGTGGTCGCCGCCGCGAATATGCCCTGATGCGCGGTGTCATCTCGCTATGAATCCGAGCGTCGCGTCGTAGCTTTGAGAACCACTCGACGCGGCAGCACGTCCTCTCTTTTCTCTCCGAGCGATGTCCAAGAACGCGCAGTCCACCGGTGCCGCGCTACGGCAGACGTGGGAGCGGCTCAGCACAAAGCCAGGCGGGAAGACACTGTTCAGCATTCTCCTCGGCCGGATGGTGCCGTACACGGGGAGCATCAGCCCGCGCGTCGTCGAGCTGCGGGCGGGTTACGCAAAGGTGCGCATGAAGGACCGGCACCGGCTGCGGCAGCACCTCAAGTCGGTGCACGCGATCGCGCTCGCGAATCTCGCCGAGGTGACGAGCGGGCTGGCCATGAACGTCGGCTTGCCCGATGACGCGCGCGGGATCGTGCGCGCGCTGTCGATCGAGTATCTGAAAAAAGCGCGGGGCGTGCTGACGGCCGAGTGTCAGACCGAGATTCCCGACACGAGCGAGAAGCGCGCGCACACCGTGCATGCGACGATCACGGACGAGTCGGGCGACGTCGTCGCGCGCGCGGCGGTGGAGTGGATGGTCGGTCCGGCGCGGAAGCCCGCCGAGCAGCCGGCGCCGGCGGCGACGGCGTGACCGCGCCGGCGCGCGCCATGCCGCGCATCGGCACGCCGCTCACGCGCGATGCGCAGATCGACGTGCCGATCATCGGTGGCGCGATGTATCCGTGCAGCAACCCGGAGCTCGTCGCCGCGGTCTCGGCCGCGGGCGGCATCGGCATTCTCCAGCCGATCTCGCTCACCTATGTGCACGGCCGCGATTTTCGTGAAGGCATCCGCTACATGCGCACGCTCACCGACAAGCCGATCGGGATGAACGCGCTGATCGAGCAGTCATCGAGGGCCTACTTCGACCGCATGATGCGGTGGGTCGACATCGCGCTCGAGGAAGACGTGCGCTTCTTCATCACGTCGCTCGGCAATCCGAAGTGGGTGGTGGAGCGCGTGGCGCCGGCCGGCGGCGTGGTGTATCACGACGTCACCGAGCGGAAGTGGGCGGTGAAGGGCCGCGACGGCGGCGTGCACGGATTGATCGCCGTCAACCGGCGCGCAGGCGGCCACGCAGGCGAGAGGAGCGCCGAGGAGCTGTACGCGGAGCTGCACGACCTCGGCCTGCCCCTCGTCTGCGCCGGCGGAGTCGGCGACGAGCAGGACTTCGTTGACGCGATGCGCTTGGGCTACGCCGGCGTTCAGCTCGGCACGCGCTTCATCGCGACCACGGAGTGTACGGCGCGACCCGAGTACAAGCAGGGCATTCTCGACGCGGGCGAACGCGACATCGTGCTGACCGAGCGCCTTACGGGCGTGCCCGTCGCGGTGATCAATACGCCGTACATCCAGCGCCTTGGCACCCGGGCCGGTCCGATCGCGCGCTGGATGCTGCGCGGGCGCAAGACGAAGCATTGGATGCGCACGATCTACGCACTGCGCTCGCTGCGGCGGCTTAAGCACACCACGGGCGACAAGAATCAGGACTACTGGCAGGCGGGCAAGAGCGTCGCGGGGATCACGCGCATCGAGCCGGTGGCGGATATCGTGAAACGATTTGCCTCGGCGCTGATGGCGGATCATCGATCGCAGCTCGTCGATCGCGAGACGCCGACACGCAGTTAGTGGCCGCGATCCGCGATCCGCGATCCGCGATCCGGTTCCAGGGCAGCCCGCGCCATGCGCGCCTTCGCAATCGCCTCGTCCACGGAGCGCGCCGCTGCGGATAGGTGTCCGACCTTTCGGCCCGGCCGCGGCTCCTTCCCGTAGAGAAAAAGGCGAACCCCGGGAATGCGGAGCGCGTCATCGAACGGCGGAGTCCGGCCGTTCTGCCACAGGTCACCGAACAAGTTCACGAGCGCGACGGGTTGTACGAGGTCGACCGCGCCCAGCGGGAGGTCGCACACCGCGCGCACGAGCTGCTCGAACTGACTCGTCAGGCATGCTTGCTCGGTGTGGTGAAAGGTGTTGTGCGGGCGCGGCGCCAACTCGTTCACGAGGATCGATCCGTCGGCGAGCCGGAACATCTCGACGGCGAGCAACCCGATCACGTCGAGCTCCGTGGCGATCCGCAGGGCGATCGCGCGCGCCTGTGCGGCGGCGTCGTCCGGAATCGGCGCCGGGATCACGGACCAATCGAGTACCTGGTTCTCGTGATGGTTGAGCGCGACCGGAAAGACGGCGCAGTCGCCCACCGGCCGCCGCGCCACCATCACCGAGATCTCGTCGCGGAGCGCCACGCCCTGCTCGACGACGCAGTGCGCGGCACCGAGCTCGCGCCAGATCGCCGTCGCCGCGCGCTCGTCGACGGCCTCGTCGACGCGCAGTTGCCCGCGCCCGTCGTAGCCACCGCTCGACGACTTGACGAACCGTATGCCGTGGAATTCGGCGAGCGCATCGAAGAGCTCGCGCTCCGTCGATGCGGTGCGGTATGGCGCGACGGGAAATCCGTGTGAAGCGAGCCAGTCCTTCTGCCGACCGCGATGCTGCACCACCTCGAGCACTGCGCGCGACGGACGCACCGGGGCGTGGGCGCTCGCCGCCTCGAGGCTCGCGCCAGCGATCTTCTCGATCTCCATCGTCACGACGTCGACGCCGCGCGCCAGCTCGGCGGCGGCGGCCGCGTCGGCAAACGATGCCGTGATGACACGATCGCTCACTGGTCCCGCGGCGCAGGCCGGATCGGGATCGAGCACGTGGATGTGGTAGCCGAGCGACCGGGCGGCGAGCGCCGTCATGCGGCCGAGCTGTCCACCGCCGAGAATGCCGATCGTGCCGCCGGGAAGCACGACCGCCATTACGCCACCGCCGGCATCAACTGCCGAGCGCGTGCCTGACGAGCCGCGTCACGGAACCTGCTGCAGGAGCACGTCGTGCTCGCGCTGCTCACGCCAGCTGTGGAGCTTCTCCCGCAGTTCCGGTTGGCCGACGGCGAGAATCGCGATCGCGAGGAGCGCGGCGTTGGCGGCGCCCGCTTCGCCGATCGCCAGGGTGCCCACTGGCACACCGCGCGGCATCTGCACGATGGAGAGGAGCGAGTCGAGACCGTTGAGCGGCGTCGCTGGAATCGGCACGCCGAGCACCGGAATCACCGTCTTCGAGGCGACCATCCCGGGAAGGTGCGCCGCGCCGCCGGCCGCGGCGATGATCACCTGCAGTCCGCGAGACTCGGCGGTCTCGGCGTAGTCGAACATCCAGTCGGGCGTGCGGTGCGCCGAGACGACGCGCGTCTCGTGCGCGATCTTGAACTCGGTGAGTATCTCGACGGCCGGCGCCATGTGCACGAAGTCGCTCTTGCTCCCCATGATCACCCCGACGAGCGGGTTCGGCTTGCTCTGCGACTGGGGCGTCGTGTCGGCCATCGGGTTGGTCCTCGCTCGTGTGGACGCGCTACTGAGGAGCGCGCGAGCGGGGAATGTACGCCGCCGCCGGTGGGGCGACCAGATGCACGAGACTACGATCGCATTGCGCGCGCGCGGGCGAGTAGGATCTCGCGCTCGCGCCCGTTCCGCGTGAGCGACGCCGCCCGCTCGAACTCGGCGCGCGCCTCCTCGCGCCGTCCGAGCTTGGCCAGAAAATCGCCGCGCACGCTCGGCAGCAGATGGTACGTCGCGAGCGTCGGCTCCGACATCAGCGCATCGACGAGCGCGAGCCCCGCTGCGGGACCAAACGCCATCGCGACCGCGACGGCGCGATTCAATTCCACGACCGGCGATGGCGCGACTTCCGTCAGCGCCGCGTAGAGCGACGCGATGCGCGCCCAGTCGGTCTCCGCCGCGATGCTCGCGCGAGCGTGACAGGCCGCGATCGCCGCCTGCAACGCATACGGACCGCGCTCACCCCCGAGCCCGGCGGCCCGCGCGAGCGCCGCGAATCCGCGATGGATGAGCAGCCGGTCCCAGCGCGCCCGATCCTGCTCCAGGAGGAGAATCGGCTCGCCCGACGCCCCCACACGCGCGCCGGTTCTCGACGCCTGGATCTCCATGAGCGCGACGAGGCCATGCACCTCCGACTCGGCCGGCGCGAGCTCGGCGAGAATGCGGCCGAGTCGCAGCGCATCCTCGCAGAGCTGCGGGCGCATCCAATCGTCACCGGCAGTGGCCGCGTAGCCCTCGTTGAAGATCAGATAGATGACCTCGAGGACCGACGACACGCGCGCCGCCAGCTCGGCGCCGCGCGGGACTTCGAACGGCACGTGCGCTTCGGTCAGCGTCCGTTTGGCCCGCACGATGCGCTGCGCGACCGTCGCCTCCGGCACGAGAAAGGCACGCGCGATCTCGTCCGTCGTCAGCCCGCCGAGCAGGCGGAGCGTGAGCGCGACGCGCGCCTCCGTCGAGAGCACCGGGTGGCAGGAGATAAAGACGAGACGCAGGAGATCGTCGCCGACGTGATCATCGAGGGCGGCGTCGAGGTTGGGCACCGTTGATTCGATCTGGGCCTCGAGCTCGTGGCCGAGCTGCTCGTGCTTGCGCTCGAGTAGCGCGTTCCGGCGCATCAGGTCAATCGCGCGGTGCTTCGCGGTCGCCATCAGCCACGCACCCGGATTGTCCGGCACGCCCGACTCGGGCCACTTCTCGAGCGCGGCGACGAGCGCGTCCTGCGCGAGATCTTCGGCCGCGCCGACGTCGCGCACGATGCGCGTGAGACCGGCGATGACCTTCGCCGACTCCATTCTCCAGACCACGTCGATGGCCCGGTGTGTCTCGGAAACCGTCACGGCCATCAATCACGTCATCATCGTCCGTGCGTGCAAGGCAGGCGGCACGGTCGCCGACTACGGCATCTGCACCGTTTGCACGCCGGGCGGCGCCTTGTAAACGGCGCCGCCCTTCATCACGAGCAGCACGCGCTCGGTCGCCGTGATGTCGCGCAGCGGATCGCCGGGCACGGCGACCAGGTCGGCGAGCATGCCCGCCGCCAGCGTGCCGAGCCGATCGTCCCAGCCGAGGAGCTTGGCGGCGCCGAGCGTGCCGGCCACGAGCGCCTGGGTCGGCGACAATCCGGCATCGACCATCAGCTTGAACTCGCGCGCGTTCTCACCGCGTGGGTACACCGAGCCATCGGTGCCGAGGGCAATCGGGACGCCGTACTTGAGCGCGAGCGCGATGCGCCGCGGCCCCATGGCGTAGGCGGTGCGCGCCTTCTGCGCGCGTTGTCCAGTGAGCACACCGCGGTCCGCCATCAACTTCACCGTCTCGATCGCGATCAACGTCGGCACCAGATACGTCCCACGCCCGGCCATCAGCTTCGCTCCTTCCTCGTCGAGAAAGGTGCCGTGCTCGATGCTCGCGACCCCGGCGCGCACGGCGAGCTTGATGCCGTCCGCGCCGTGCGCGTGCGCGGCGACCTTCACGTGCAGCGCGCGCGCCGCGTCGACGGCGGCCTGCACCTCGTCCGCCGCCATCTGCAGCGCGCCGACGGAATCGCCAGCCGAGAGCACGCCGCCGGTGACGCAGATCTTGATCGCGTCGGCGCCGAATTTCACGCGGTATCGAACCGCCTTGCGAACTTCCTCGGGGCCATCGGCGACGCTCGTGCGCCAGTCGGTATCCTGAATGCCCGGCCGGAATCCGCTGTTGTCGCACGAGCCGCCGGTGATGCCGAACTGTTTTCCGGTGACCTGCATGCGCGGGCCGGCGACGACGCCGTTGTCGATCGCCGCGCGTAGCGCCATGTCATCAAAGTCGGGCGAGCCGACGTTGCGCACGCTGGTGAATCCGGCCATCAGCGTCTTGTACGCGTTGCGCACGCCGAGGATCGCGTTGTAGCCGCGAAAATCGCGGACCGGCGCGTCGTCTTCCGCGGCATCGCCGAGCGTGTAGCCGATGAGATGCTCGTGCGCGTCGATGAAGCCGGGCAGGAGCGTCGCGTCGCCGAGATCGATGACGCGCGCGCCGGCGGGAACGGCGATTCGCGCCGCGGGGCCGGCCGCCGTGATGCGCTCGCCGGTGATCACGATCAGCGCGTCGCGCACCAGCGCGGCGCCGGTGCCGTCGAACATCCGCGCCGCGCGCAGGACGGTCGTCGCCGGCGCGCCCTGCGCGCCGAGCGGCGCCGACGCGGCGAGCGTGCCGACGAGGATCGCCGCGGCGATCCGCCTCGCCGGGCCCACGGCTAGGGCTTCCCGCCGGTGTGAGCGCGCAGGCGATCCTCTTGCGCTTGCATTTCCGGCGTGAACGCGTCGCCGAAATCCTCGGCCTCGAGCAGCGGCCGAATCTCCAGCTCGACTTCGCCGTGCGCATCGATCGATGGCCAGCGCTGGACCCACTCGAGCGCTTCCTGCATGGACTTGACCTGAATCATCGAGTAGCCGGCGATCAGCTCTTTGGTCTCGGCGAACGGACCATCCGTAATCACCGGCTTACCGTTCGAGAACTTGACGCGAGCACCGTGCGCGCTCGGCTTGAGACCCTCGCCCGCGAGCATCACGCCGGCGTTCACCATCTCCTCGTTGTACTTCATCATGGCGGCGAGGAGCTCGCCGCTCGGCATCATGCCGGCCTCGGTCTCCTTGTCGGCCCTGCGGATGATCATGAATCGCATCGTCGGATTCCTTCTGGTTATTGGGCTGCGTCTCTGTCGAGTCACTTCTGCTCGCGCTTTCGGAACTCGCCTTCTGCCTTGAGCGCCGCTTTCGCCTCCTCGGACTGGTAGTTCTCGGGAGCGAAATCCGCCGCCTCGAAGACCTGCCGAATCTCGATCTGTCCCGTGCCGTCACCGGTGGCGGAGGGACCACCGGCCTCGAAGGGGACGCGCTTCGCCCATTCGATCGCCTCCGCCTTCGACTTCACTTGGATGATCCAGAAGCCGGCGATCAATTCCTTCGTCTCGGTGAACGGTCCGTCGACCACCGTGCGCTTGCCCTTGTCGAAATTGACGCGCGCGCCCTTCGAGCTCGCCTGCAACCCGTCGGCGGCGAGGAGCGCGCCGGCCTTGATCAGCGCTTCATTGTACTTCCCCATCGCGACGATGATCTTCTCGTCCGGCATCACGCCGGCCTCGGTGGTCTTGTCGGCCTTGAGCAGCATCATGAACTTCATTGAAGTGTCTCCATCCGATCGGGTTCGGAGCAGGCGTTCCGGGCGATCTCGACCGGCTCGGTCTCGGCTCTACTGAGACGTCGAACCGGGGACCACCAGATCGACACGCACTGAAAACTTTTTGTTCGGGTGTGTTTGCATGCACTCCGGACCCCGACCGCTCGAGTATCTTGCACCACACACTGGCGAGGACGACAGAGATGTGCCGCAATATCAAGATGCTGGCCAATTTCGAGCCGCCGGCGACGGGGACCGAGATCCGGGACTCGGCGCTCCAGTTCGTGCGCAAGCTGAGCGGCACGACGAAGCCGTCGCGCGCCAACCAGTTGGCGTTCGACCGCGCCGTCGATGAGGTGACGGACGCCGCGGAGCGGCTCATTCGGTCGCTCCAGACGGCGGCGCCGCCACGCGATCGCGACGCCGAGCGTGCCAAGGCGCGTGAGCGGAGCCGCCAGCGCTTTGAAAAGGCTTGAACGACTCGGCGAGGCGGCGGCCCCGGACGGCACGGTGCTAACGCTGTTCCGGCACGACGGCGCATACAGCATCCGCGTCGACGGAGTGGAGCTGATGTCGACGCGCCGCCACCACTCGGAGGAGAAGCTCGCCGAGCTGGTGTGCGCGCCGCTTGCGGCGGTGCGGGACGCGACCGTGCTGATCGGCGGACTGGGATTCGGTTTCACGCTCGCGGCCGCCTTGCGCTCACTCGCGTCCGACGCGCGCATCGTCGTGGCGGAGCTCGTGCCGGGCGTGATCGATTGGAACCGGAATCCCGACTACGATCTCGCCGGTGTCTCGCTGCTCGACGCGCGCGTCGAGCTGCGCCAGGCGGACGTCGCGAGCGTGCTGCGGGAGCAGCGCGGCGCGTACGACGCGATCATGCTCGACGTCGACAACGGCGCGGACGCGTTGACGAACGGCGACAATGTGCAGCTCTATCGGCGCGACGGCATTCGCGCGGCGTCGGAGGCGTTGCGGGCGGGCGGCCGTATCGCGTACTGGTCCGCGACTGAGGATCCCGCCTTCGCGGACGCATTGCGTGGCGCGGGGCTGGCCGTGCAGGTGAAGAAAGTGCGGGCGCATGCCACGTCCGGGAGCACCAAACACTGGCTATTCATCGCGCAACCGGCGAGCGGCCGCTGATGTCGGAACCCGCGCGACCGAGGAACGACCAGGCCGGGCCTCGCGGCGCCGTCGCGCCGCCGACGCCGGGCGCGCGCCGCTTCGACCGGTCGATCATTGAAGGGCCGTTGAGCCCCGCGGTCTGGAAGCTCGCGTGGCCGACCATGCTGACGAACATCATCGGTGGGATGCAAGGCATCGTCGATCACGTGATGGTCGGGCATCTCGTCGGCTTCCGCGGGAACGCCGCGATCGGCGTGGCGTGGCAGATCTTCCTCGTCGTCATCGTCTTCATCACCTCGCTCTTCACCGGCATGAGCGTGCTAGTCGCGCGCTTCACTGGCGCCGGCGAGTCGGACAAAGTCGATCGCACCGTCTACCAGGCCTTTTTAACGGCGATCGGCATCTCGCTCTTCGTGATGGCGCCGATCGGCTACTTCTTCGGTCCGTCGCTGCTCGACCTGGTCAATCCCGCGGCGGCCGTGAAGGCGGAGGCGCTGCCGTTCCTGCGGATCATGTTCATGTTCAGCAGCGGCATGCTCGTCTTCTTCATGCTCGGTGGCGCGCTGCGCTCGGCGGGCGACGCACGAACGCCGATGGTACTCGGCATCGCGATGACGGTGCTCAACATCGCGCTGAACGTGGTGCTCATCCGCGGCCTCGGCCCGATCCCGGCGTTCGGCACCAAGGGCGCCGCGATGGGCACGTGCCTCGCGTCCGGGCTCGTCGCGTCGTTTGCGCTGGTGAAGCTCTGGCGCGGAGGCTGGGTCGTGTCGTTCCCGCGCGGCGGTCCGTACGGACCCGATTGGACGATCATCAAGTCGCTGTTCCGATTCGGGCTGCCGACCGGCATTCAGGGCATCGCGATGAACATCGGCGGCATCTTCATGCTGGCGTTCATCGGATCGCTGGCCCAGAGCGCCGCGGCGCAGGCGGCGTTCGCGGTCGGCTATGGACAGCTGTTTTCGCTCATTACCTGGACATCGGTCGGGCTCATGGGGGCGTCGTCGGCGGTGGCGGGCCAGAATCTGGGTGCGCGCAATCCCGAGCGCGCAAAGGCCGCAGTGCACGTCGCGGCGCGCATCGGGTTCTCCGGCGCCGCGATCATCGGGATCTTCTTTCTGCTCATTCCGCGCCAGCTCCTCGCCGTGTTCGGCATGAACGAGCCGGTGGTCGTCGAGATCGGCACGCAGCTCCTGCGCGTGCTCAGCGTGTCGGGCCTGTTCATCGCCGTGGCGCTGACGTACACCGGCGGGCTGCAGGGAACGGGCGACACGAAGAGCCCGCTCTACATCTCGATCGTCTCGCAAATTGTCGTGCCGCTCGGCATCTGCTTCGTCATCCGCCGCACCGGCACGCTGCAGCCGATCCACATCTGGATCGCGATCCTCATCGGTCACGCGACACGCTGCGCGCTGAGCATCGTCCGCTTCAATCAGGGCAAGTGGCGCTCGATCGCAGTGAACATTGGAACGGCCACGAGTGAGTCGTGACAAACGACGATTCCCGTCACTCGTCGCTCTTCGTCGCGCGCACGCGATCGGTCACTGGGCCGGAAAGAGAAAGCGCAGGGTCGGCTCGACGAGGGCGGCCCACGCCGACTCGTGGTGGCGCGCGCCCGGGAACTCGACATAGGCCAAGTCCTGATCGAGGATCCATCCCTTCGCGATCAGTGCGTCGCGCGCCGCACGCGCCGCGCGCGCGACGTTCGGGCCTTCGTCCGTGCCCGTCGAAAGCCAGATGCGCTGGGGCGGCTTCGTGTGGAGCGCGCGAACGCGCCGCACGATAAAGCGATTGTCCCACCAGACCGATGGCGAGAGCACGGCGAGCTTGCCGTAAATCTCCGAGTACTTGAGGCCGAGATACAGCGAGACGAGTCCGCCGAGCGATGACCCGCCAAGCCCGGTGTTCGCCGCGTCGCCGAGCGTGCGGTAGGTGACGTCGATGAACGGCTTGAGCTCTTCGACCAGCATGCGGCCGTAGAGATTCGCCTTGCCGCCCGCCTTCCGCGCCGAGTCGCGCGTCGGCGTGTACTCGTCGATGCGATACGCGCCGTCGTTGTAGATGCCGACCACGATCAGCGGTTCGATCGCGCCGCCGAGGATGAGCGCCTGCGCCGTCTCATCGACGCCCCACTCGGTGTGGCCGAACGCGGTCGCGGCGTCGAACAGGTTCTGGCCGTCGTGCATGTAGAGCACGGGATAGCGGCGTACCCGTTCCGTGTCGTACCCCGGCGGGAGATAGATGACGACGTCGTGCGCACCCTTAAGAAAGCGCGACGGAAATTCTTTGTGGAAGCGGATGTCGCCGGTGAGCGTGTGACGCTCATGATCGGGCGGTGCAGTGGGGATGGGTTCGGGCATGCGACCAAGAAAGAAAAAAACAGGAGGGGCTTGGGGCCAGGGGTTAGGGAATTCCGTCCCTAGACCCCAGCCCCAAGCCCCTCGCTCTCGTCGCCGGTGACTAGCTGGCGAAGCAGTACGTGCAGCCCTTTTCCTGCGCGCGATTCACGGCGAGCACGCCGGACGGCACGATCACGACACCGGGGAAGATGTGCGCCTTCCAGTCGTCGAGCGCCTGCTGCGGCGTGACGCCGGCAACCGGTGCGCGTGCGCCGCTGAGCACCGTGAGGGCGACGTTGCAGCACGTCACCATCGCGCCCCGTGCCATCACCTTGTCGACCGCCATGTCGGGCGTCATCAGGTCGCCGTCCTTCGGGTGCGCGAAGATGTTGCGCTCCGCGGGCTGGCCGGTGCTCTTGTCCTTCACGTTCAGCATCTCGCCGATCTTGTACTTCTTCCAGATTTCATCGCTGAACGCCATCGGGATGGCGAAGTGCCGGAGGCCGACCACGGCGGTGAGGTCTTTGTCGTTGAGGCCGTACGCCAACTTGTTCGTGTTCATGAACGTCATCGCGAAGGCAAACGGGAACCCTTCGTTGATCGTCGTGGCGTCGAAAAACTGTTTGTGCTTGCCGGTGATCTTGGCCAGCCATTCATCGCCCGGCGAGCCGTCGGCCGCAGTCGGCGTCTCGGCGCTCGCGCCGCGGACGCCGCCGGCCGCGAGCAGGGCAATTGCGCCAGCCGCGCGTCCGAGAAATCCGCGGCGGTGCGTCTGGGAAATTAGCGTGCTATCCATGGGGGCTCCGGCGAAAAGGGACGCCATACGATAGGCGGTCGAGTCGGCTTCGTAAAGATGCTGCGCGGGGCGGCGTGGCCAACGACGCCACGGGCGTGAACGCGAACGGCCGCCTCACATCAAGCGGCCGTTCGCAATCAGCTCCCGAGGAGGGATTTGAACCCCCGACCCGGCGATTAACAGTCGCCTGCTCTACCCCTGAGCTACTCGGGATCGAACTGAAAACGTAGCCGGGGTCATAGTGGTGCGCAACGACTGCGGATTCCGGATCGCCGATTGTGGAGCGCGGGCGTTTCAGCCGTCATGACACCGCCGTTCTCGGTAATCGCGCCAATTCGCGATCCGCAATCCGCAATCGGTCTTCCGGCGCGAGCACCCTCCGCAGCCATTGCCCCGTGTGCGACCCTTCGACCCGCGCGACCTCCTCGGGGCGGCCGCTCGCCACCACCAGCCCGCCGTTCACGCCGGCGTCCGGTCCCATGTCGACGACCCAATCGGCGAGCTTGATCACGTCGAGGTTGTGCTCGATCAGGACCAGCGTGTGGCCGTGGTCGACCAACCGGTCGAGAACGCGGGCGAGCTTGCGAATGTCCTCGAGATGCAGTCCCGTCGTCGGCTCGTCCATCACGTACAACTTTCGCCCGCGCGTCTTGCCGGCCTGT
>JBDUCS010000274.1:0-5730 GCA_040003335.1 Gemmatimonadaceae bacterium
GACCGCGCGCAACAGGCGTTCGACGAGATGCTCGCCCGCGTCGCGGCGATTCCCAGCGCGCGCTCGGCGGCGCTCGTCTCGTCGGCGCCGTTCGCCGGCGGCGGGCAGAACGGGCTCGTACCTGAGGGACGCCAGTTCGACGAGCGCGGCTCGATCGTGAGCACCCTGCGCATGGTGTCGCCCCGTTACTTCGAGACCGTGCGCGTGCCGTTGCGCACCGGCCGCATCTTCTCCGACCGTGACGTGCGTGGCACGCCGAGAGTAATGATCATCAACGAGACGTTGGCGAAGATGGCATGGCCGAACGGAAGCGCGATCGGCAAGCGCATGGCCTGCTGCGAGGCTGGTCCGAACGGGAAGGAACCCTCATGGAAGGAAGTGGTCGGCGTCGTCGGCGACGTGCACGCCTGGGGACTGGGCGCCGACGTGCGTCCGGAGTTCTATCTCCCGATCGCGCAGGCACCGCCGGCGGCGTGGACGTGGATCAACCGCTCGATGACGATCGTCGCGCGCACGGCCGGCGATCCGGCGACATTCACCAAGCCGGCGCAGGGCGCGGTATGGTCCGTCGACCCGACGATTCCGCTCTATCAAGTGCGGACGCTCGACGAGGCGATGGCGATCACCACCGCCGGCACGCGCTTCAACATGCTGCTGTTGACGATGCTCGGTGCGACGGGCCTCCTCCTCGCGGCCGTGGGCATCTACGGAGTGATCGGCTACTTCGTGTCGCAGCGCACGCACGAGATCGGCATTCGAATGGCGCTCGGCGCGAGCGCCGCGAACGTGCGCGGAATGGTCGTGCGGCAGGGCGCGGCGCTCGCGCTCACCGGCGTGGCGATTGGCGTACTCGCATCACTCGCCCTCATGCGCGCGCTGACGAGTCTCCTGTTCGGCGTGACCGCGCGCGACCCGCTGACGCTCGGCGCGGTGGCGGCGGTGCTCGCCTCGGTGGCGATCGTCGCGTCGTACATCCCCGCTCGACGGGCGACGAAGATCGATCCGCTGGACGCCCTGCGCGGTGGGTGATGCTCACGCGTGAGTCATGAACGGCGCTGTCCCTTCACGAACCGTGATCCGGCGGTGGTGGGCCACGAGTCAATCGTCTGCTCGGCTGTCACTCGTGGTTTCGTCGCTCGTTCACGAGTCACTCGCGAGCGTGAGTTGCGCCAACCTTCGTTGGTGAGTCGCTGTCCAATTCTCCGGACGTATGCGTTTCGTCAACGTCTCCCCCAGCCCCGCCGCCGATGTGGCGCGGGTCGGGGGGGTGCCTAGCTTGGAGCCGTGCCGGCCTACCGCCGCGCGGAGATCGGGAGTTCCGGGTCGTGACGACGATGCTGCAGGAGCAGTTGCAGGATACGCTGGGCACCTCGTACATCGTCGAGCGCGAGCTCGGCGGCGGCGGGATGTCGCGCGTGTTCGTCGCCCGGGACACCGCGCTCGACCGGCGCGTGGTGATCAAGGTGCTGCACCCCGAGCTATCGGCGTCCGTGTCGATCGACCGGTTCCGCCGCGAGATATTGCTCGCGGCGACGCTCCAGCATCCGCACATCGTCGGCATCCTCAGCGCAGGCGAGACGGACGGCACGCCGTACTTCATCATGCCGTACGTCGAGGGCGAATCGCTGCGCGCGCGCATCGCCCGCGGGCGACTCGGCGTCGTCGAGGTCGTGCACATCATGCGCGACGTGGCGCGCGCGCTCGCTTACGCGCACGAGCGCGGCGTCGTCCACCGCGACATCAAGCCGGACAACGTGCTCATCTCCGCGGGATCGGCGTGCGTGGCCGACTTTGGCGTCGCGAAGGCGCTGGGCGCCGCGCGCGAGCAGCGTCGCGGCGTTCAGTCGGAAGGCACGCTGACGCTCTTCGGCACCTCGTTAGGCACGCCAGGCTACATGGCGCCCGAGCAGGCGGCGGCCGATCCGAACACCGACCAGCGCGCGGATCTCTACTCGTTCGGCGTCACGGCCTACGAGATGTTGACGGGCGCCGCGCCGTACAAGCGCGCCACGCCGCACGCTACGCTCGCGGCCCAGCTCACCGAAGCGCCGGCCCCGATCGAGACGCTGCGCGCCGACGTGCCCGCCGCGCTCGCCGCGCTCGTGCTGCGCCGCGCCGAACGCGATCCGGACGACCGGCCGCAGACGGCCGCCGAGATCCTGACGGCGCTCGAGGATCCGGCGGTGATCAGCGGCGCGTTCGCAACACCGTCGATCACGACGATCACACGTCCGAAGCGCCGCCGCGCCGTGCTCGCGGCCGGCATCGCGGCGGCGGTCGCCGCGTTGGCCGCGGGCGCGACGATGTTGGCGCGCCACCCCGCCGCGACGCCGGCGACCGGCGCGCCCGTGACCGCCGCCGCCACCGCCACCGCCGCCGCGCCGGCGCACTCGATCGCCGTGCTTCCGCTCGTCAATATCGGCCGCGACTCGGACGATGAGTATTTCGCCGACGGGATGACCGAAGAGTTGACGAGCAAGCTCAACAAGGTGCGTGGCGTACGCGTCGCGTCGCGCACCGCGGCCGTGTCGACGCGCGGTCGTGCGACGAGCGTCGCCGAGCTCGGCCGCGCGCTCAACGTCGCGACGCTCCTCGAGGGAACGGTGCAGCGCGACCGCGGGCGCATCCGGCTCACCGCGCGCCTCGTGAACGTCGCCGACGGCTTCACCCTGTGGTCCGATGTCTACGAGACCGATCTCAAGGACATCTTCCAGGTCCAGGATCAGATCTCGCAGGCGATCGTCTCCGCGCTCGGCGCCGAGCTCGGCGGCGCACAGCCGCGCGACAGCGCGGTCCCGGCGACGACCGCCGATGCGAAGGGGACGGCGAACACGGCCGCTTACAACGAGTATCTGCTCGGCCGATATTTTTTCGCCAAGCGCGGCGAGGCGTCGCTCAAGAGCGCGATCGAACACTTCAAGCGCGCGGCGAGCGCGGATACGAGCTACGCCCTGGCGTACGCAGGAATGGCCGATGCGCTCGCCGTGCTTCCGCTCTACGGCGCGACGCGCGGCGACGAAGTCTGGCCGCTCGCGCTGCTGGCCGCCGACCACGCGATCGCGCTCGACTCGACGTTCGCCGAGGGATACGCGGCGCGCGGCAACCTCCGCAACCAAATGTGGCGCTGGCTCGACGCCGAGCGCGATCTCCGCCGTGCGATCGCGCTCCGGCCGAACTACGCGCCGGCCCACCAGTGGCTCGGCGACAACCTCGTCGTGAACGGCCGCGCGGCGGAAGCGGTCGCCGAGTTCAAGCGCGCCGCCGAGCTCGATCCGACCTCGCCGATCACGCTCTCGTCGTACGGCCTCGCGCTCGGCGTGGCCGGCGATGCCGACGCGGCGGCGGCGCAGGCGACGCGCGCCGTGGAGCTCGACCCCTCGCTCTACGCGACGCGCATGATGCTCGGCACCGTTCAGCTGTTCGGGCATCGGTACGGCGAAGCGATCCGTGAGCTCGAAGCGGCGTCGGCGCTCTCGAAGGGCATCGGCGCCGCACAGGGCCTGTTGGGCTACGCATACGCAGCGGCCGGCGACAAGCCGCACGCGTCGCAGATCGCCGCGGCGCTGGAGCGCGGCGAGCGTCCCGGCAACGCGTTCGCGCTCGCGCACGTGTATCTCGGTGTGGGAGATACGGCGAAGGCGCTGACCTATCTCGCGCGGGCGGCGGCGCAGCACGACTCGTTTTTCGCATCGGAGTCGATGTCGTCGCCGCTGTTCGATCCGATCAGGGCGAGCCCGCGCTTCGCTGCGATCTTGAACACGACGCATCTGGCGGCAAGCGTTGCGGCCCAGCGATAGCGACGACGCAGCAGCGTCATCCTGAGCGGAGCGAAATCGGCCACCTCTGCTGTCGAGGAGCCAGCCAACAAGAGCACGCTTCGCCTTCCGCTCAGGATGCCTTGCCAACGCTATTTGTCCGTCTTCGACGCGCGATCGACCCTAGCCTTACGAACGATCTCCTTGACATCCGCTAACAACGTCGGGCCGTGATAGGGGATGCCGTCCTTGATCGTCCACTCGATGCCGCCCGAGTGCACCGGCTTGCCGTTGACGACGGACTCGACGCCGGTCGGATAGAGTACCTTGAGATTCTCGAGCGGATTGCCGTTGACGACGATGAGGTCGGCGATGTAGCCCGGGCGCACGCGGCCAAGCTTCCCGTCCTGGCCGAGGATCTTTGCGTTGTTGCCCGTCGCGTGCTGAATGATCTTGATCGGGTTGAAGCCGGCCTCCTGCTCCAGCTCCATCTCGCGGATGAGGCCGAAGCCGTACATCTGGTAGATGAATCCGGCGTCGTCGCCGACGCCGATCGTGCCGCCCTTTTTCTCGAAGTCACGCAGCGCGGCGAACCAGAGGCGGTAATTCTCCTTCCAGAAGTTCTCGTCGGTCGACGTCCAGCCGACGAAGTACGAGCCGTGGTTCGCTAGGTCGGGCTTGAAGTAATCCTCGAGCGTCGGGTGTAGGTAGTCCTTGAACCACGGCTGCGTCTGCGCGCGCTGCAGATCGCGGCTCGCCTCGTAGATGTCGAGCGTCGGCACCCACGCCACTCCGTGTGCGACCATGCTGTCGAGCACCCGGCCGAGTCGGATGGGATCTGCCTCGCGAAAGAGATGACCGGCGTAACGGAAGCGGTCGGCCTCGTTGCTGTAGTTGTAGCTCGCCGGAAAATTCTGCACGCCGTCTTCGATCGCCGCGTCGGGGATGCCGTACCAGTGCTCGATGCTCGTCGTGCCGAAGCGGATGTCATCCCACGCGTTCGTCTCTTCGACGCCGACGTGGTGCGCGATGCGAAGGCCGAGCTTGTGCGCCTCGTCCTCCATCGCCGCCATGACGTCGCGGTCGATGCCGAGGAGCTTGATGCCGTCGACGCCCATCGCCTTGTACTGCCGCACGCGCGCGCGCGCCGAGTCGGCGTTGGTGGGCCGGCCGAACTGGGGATAGATGAAGATGCGCGGGCTGGCGATCTCGCCCTTCGCGCTCTGTTCCCGCCAGACGAGCGCCTTCTTGGTGTCACTGCCGACGTCGCGCACGGTGGTGATGCCGCAGGCGAGCCAGATCTTCATCTCATACTCGATCGGCTGGGCGACGCCGGCGCGCTCGTCCTGCAGATGCGCGTGCGCGTCGATCAATCCGGGGAGGACGTACTTCCCCGCCGCATCGATTTCGGCGCCGCCGCGCGGCCGGCTCGCGCTGCCGCGCCTGAGCGCGACGGGGTCGAGCGGCACGAGATCCTTGATCACGTTGCCTTCGACGACGATGTCGTACGGGCCGCGCGCCGGCGTGCCGTTGCCGTCGACGATCACCGCGTTGCGGATGATGAGTCGCGGCACCCGTTGGCCGCTCGCCACTTGCTGCGCGGCGAGAGTGAGGGGCGCGGCGACGAGGAGCGCGGCGACGGAACGGAGAACGCGCACGGTGAAACTCCTGCGGTGTGTGGGGGAGCCGCACCGAGGCGGGGCGCGGCGTGCCTCGTCAATCTTCGCCGCGGCGGCGATTGCGGCAAGCGACGGGGATGTCGCTCGTCGAGCACCTCCACCGATGCCGCAGGGGCGCCAGCACCGGTTGCGCGGTGCGCTCGTCGTCACGCAGATCGCCGTCTCGACGGTCGTGCTGATCGCGGCGGGCTTGTTCGCGCGCAGCACGCGCCACGCGGAGTCGATGGATCTGGGCTTCCGGGACGCCGCGTGATGTGCTCGCGCTCGTCGTCGGCCAGGGCACGCGGCTCGCGTTG
>JBDUCS010000275.1:0-5725 GCA_040003335.1 Gemmatimonadaceae bacterium
CAGCGAACAGCGAACAGCGAACAGCGAACAGCGAACAGCGAACAGCGAACAGCGAGCACCGAGCACCGAACACCGATCACCGAGTTTAGATTCCCTCATGACTCGTGCTGGAACCGTCACCGTCGTCGGAAAACCGAACTCGGGCAAATCGACCCTGCTCAATCGCATCGTCGGCCAAAAGCTCAGCATCACCAGCGCCAAGCCGCAATCGACCCGCGATCGCATCGTCGGGATCCACACCGATGCCGACACGCAAATGATCATCGCCGACACGCCGGGTCTCCTCAACCCGAAGTACGCCCTGCAGCGCGCCATGCGTGCCACCGCCATCGCCGCCCTCGAGGACGCCGACGTGATCGTCCATCTGGTCGACGGCACCGACGGGCCTCCCGTTTCACTCCAGGACGCCGCCGAGCTGACGCGCGATCCGAAAGCGCCCGTGCTCACGGTCATCAACAAGGTGGACGCGATACGCGACCGGCCGCTCGCCGAGCTCTCCCGCTCTCACCCGGACGCACTCCTCGTGTCCGCGCTGACCGGTGCGGGGGTTGAACAGTTGCTAGCCGCGATCCGCGAGCACCTTCCGGAGAGTCCGTTTCTCTATCCCGAGGACGAAGTCGGTACGCAGTCGCTTCGCTTCTTTGCCGCCGAGCTCGTGCGCGAGACGGCGCTCGAGCAGCTGAGCGATGAAGTGCCCTACAGCGTCGCGTGCGAGATCGAGGAGTTTCGAGAGGAGCGACGCCCGATATACATTCGAGCGGTGATCTACGTGGAGCGCGATAGTCAAAAGGGCATACTGATTGGCCAGAAGGGATCGCGCCTCCGCGAAATCGGCACGCGCGCGCGCGGGAAAATTGAGCAGCTGGTGGGCGCACCGGTCTACCTGGACTTGTGGGTGAAGGTGCTGGAGAATTGGCGGCGAAACGCACACTCGTTGAAGCGATTCGGCTACACGGTTCCCACGACGCGAGCGGACCATCGTAAATGACGACCACATGACTCTTTCGCCCGAGCTGCTACACATTCTCGCGTGCCCCAAGTGCAAGGGCGTGCTCGAGTACCGCGAGGGCGAGCAGAGCCTCGTGTGCGCCCACTGCCGCCTGCGGTACGCCGTGCGCGACGACATCCCGATCATGCTGATCGATGAGGCGACGGCGCTCTAGCGTCGGGGCGATGCGCACCTCTCCCGCACGCGCCTCGGCGCGCTCACACGCCATGGTGCTCGCCCTCGCGGCGGTCTGCTGCATCGCGCCTTCACTCGGTGCGCAGGGTGGCGTGACAACGGAGGGCGCGCCGTTCTTGCTCATCCCGGTCGGTGCGCGGGCACTCGGCATGGGGCAGGCCGTGGTCGCCGAGCAGAATGGCGCGGAGTCCGTCTGGTGGAATCCCGCCGGGCTCGCGCGCGCCGATCAGCGCGAGGTGGCCGTGCATCACTACGAGACATTTGCCGGCAAGGGGAACGCGGTCTCGTTTCTCTACCCATCGTCCAAGCTCGGCGTGCTCGCCGCGTCGATCTACATTCTTGACTACGGCGACATCGGCACCGCGGACCGCGGCGGCGGCGCGGGCGGGTCGCTGCTGCCGCGCAACCTCGTGTATGCCGCGACGTACTCGACCACGGTCGGCGCACACGTCAACGCCGGCATCACCTTCAAGCTCGTGCAATTTCGGGTCGACTGCTCCGGCGATTGCACCTCCGTACCGGCCGCCGGATCCAACGCCGCGACGACGGCCGTGGACATCGGCGGGCAATACGACATGAGCCCGGTCGTCCCGATCACGTTCGGCGTGGTCGTTCGCCACTTGGGGCCGCGCCTCCAAGTTAACGACCGGGAGCAAGCCGATCCGCTGCCGACTCGCCTCGAGGTCGGTGTAGCGTATCGCGCGTCGAGCATCGACCAGTACGTGAAGGACGCCGAGCTTCGCCTGACTGGCGACCTCATCGATCGGCTGCAATTCAGCTCGCCGTCGCCGCGACTAGGTGCGTCACTCACCTACCAGAAGCGCTACCACTTTCGGACGGGATACGTCGTCGACCGCGCCAACGCGTCTGGCGCATCGCTCGGTGTCGGGCTCACGGCCGGCGGCCTGAACCTCGACCTCGCGCGCATGTTCGAGAACACGAGCGGCGTGGGGCAGGCACCAGTCTACGTCTCCCTTCGGTATCTGTTTTGACGCCGCGCCTCGCGCGGAGCCCGACCCTCGCAATGACGGCGTTGTTGGCGGCCGTGTGCGTGGCCGCAGATGCTCGCGCACAGTCGCTGGGGGCGGCGCTCGCGCCGAGCGCGCACGGGCTGTACGCTACGCGCGCGACGGACTCCCTTCCGCCGATGGAGCGCGCGTGGCGTTCGTTGCCGCGCGTCGGACCCGGCATGCCGCGGTCGTGGTGGTCGCCCGTCGCCTCGGCCATGATTCCCGGGAGCGGGCAAGTATGGCTCAGACAGAGCCGCGCTCTGCCGTATGTGATCGTCGAAGCGTTTGCATGGACGCAGTATTCCGCGAAGCTGCGTGCTGCGAGGTCGGGGCGAAACGAATATCGGCGACTGGCGCGCGTCGTTGCGCGCTCGGTATTCTCGGACTCGCTGCCGAACGGGGACTTCGAGTATTACGAGACGATGGAGCGCTTCGTCGAGAGCGGCGTGTTCGACCTGAATCCTGGCGGCTCGCTCGATCCCGAGACCGATTCCACGACCTTCAATGGCTCCGTGTGGCTGCTAGCGCGCCGCACCTTCTGGGCGAATCCGTCGGTGCCGCCATCACGAACGTCCGACGCGTGGAGGTCCGCCGAATCGTTCTACCTGCAGCGAGCGGTCCGGCCTGAGTATCGCTGGTCGTGGCGCAATGCACAGCTCGAGCAGGATCTCTTTCGCCGGACGATTCGTGAGAGCAACGGTGCCGCTCGCATTGCGAGCGACTATCTCGGGATGATCATCGCCAATCATGTATTGAGCTCAATCGACGCGTACGTCACGGTGCGGCTGCGCCGATCGGCAGGACCGGGCGGCGCGGGAGACTACGGCATCGAGGGGAGCATCCCCTGGGCGCCACTCGGCCGCCGGAGCCGGCGATGAAGAAGCTCTATTGGTTTCTCGGGCTGATTCCGATCGCCATCGCGGCGGAGCTGATGCATCAGCCGGCGATCGTGATCTTCGCATTGAGCGCCTTGGCGATCGTACCGCTGTCGGCGCTGCTCGGCACGGCGACGGAAGAGCTCGGGGCGCACGCCGGACCGACGGTCGGCGGGCTGCTGAACGCAACGCTTGGCAATCTCGCCGAGCTGATCATTGCCGGGCTGGCGCTGCGGGCGGGATTGGTCGACCTCGTGAAGGCCTCGATTACCGGGTCTGTCATCGGCAACCTGCTGCTCGTGCTCGGCGCGGCACAGCTCGCCGGCGGCTTGCGTTTTCAGACGCAGCGCTTCAATCGCAATCTGGCGGGGATGAGCATTTCCCTATTGGTAATCGCGACGGTTGGTCTCGTCGTGCCGTCGCTTTTCTTTCACGCGCATCCCGACCCGACCCGCTCGGCGACGATCATCGTCTCGGCGTGGGTCTCGGGATTTCTGATCCTTGGCTATTTCCTGTCACTCGTCTACTCCATGGGCACGCACCGCGCTGCGTTCGGCGGTGGCGGCGACGTCGCGTCGGGTGAAGCCGAGCCGGAGTGGTCGTTGCGCAAGACGATTGTCGTGCTCATTGCCACCGCCGCGGCAATCGGCGTCATGTCGGAGTTGCTCGTCGGCGCGACGGAGGAAGCGGTGAAGGCACTCGGACTATCGCAGGTGTTCGTCGGCTTGATTCTGGTCCCGATCATCGGCAACGCCGCCGAGCACAGCTCGGCGGTGATGATGGCGCTGAAGAATCGAATGGACTTGGCGGTGAACATCGCGATCGGATCGAGCATTCAGGTAGCATTGCTGATCGCGCCGCTGCTCGTGTTGCTCGGTGTGGCGTTCGGCCAGAAAATGGACCTGGCCTTTAGTACGTTCGAGGTGGCGGCCGTTGGCATCGCAGCGGCAATCGCCACGGCGGTGGTGCTCGATGCCGAGTCGAATTGGCTCGAGGGTGCGTTTCTGTTGCTAGTCTACGGTATCCTTGGCGTTGCGTTCTTCTTTTTTTAGTCGTCTCAAATGGAGCGGCATACACCCCCCGGGGCCCTGCCCGCCGTGAACCCGCACGATTCTCGCGCCAGCACCGCGGTGGCGCAGTACGACGACGAGAGGACCGCCTAGCGTGGCCCAGCCCCACGCCATCTTTTTCTCCGCTTCCCGCGAGCAACCGTCGGAGCCGTTGCGCGCCTGGTTCGACGCGCGCGCTCTTCCGGTGGTCGTCACCAGCTCGAGCGACGACCTGCTGGCGATGGCGCTGCGGGGTCGCCCGCGCGTGGCCGTCTTCGACGCGCGCACCGACCCCGCGGCGGCGCTCGCGGCCTGCCGCCGCTTAAAGGCCGATTCCTACACGGGAATCGTGCCGGGTGCCGTTCTCGCGGCCAGCTCAGCCGAAGCGTTGGCCGAAGCATTCGATGCCGGCGCCGACGAGGTGCTGCAGGAGAACACGGAGCTGGCCGAGGTGCTGCTGCGGCTCGACGTGATGCTGCGCCGCGCCGACCGCGACGTGCATGTGCATCCCTCGACGCGACTGCCCGGCGCGCCGGAGATCGAGGCCGAGATTGGGAAACGGCTGGACGCGGGCGAGCTCTTCGCGGTGTGTTACGTGGACCTCGATCACTTCAAGGAATACAACGATCGCTACAGCTATTTCGAAGGCGACCGGGTTATCCGCGTGTTGGCCGCGATGCTGCACGACGTCGTGCGGGGCCTCTGTCCGGACCATTCGTTCGTCGGGCACATCGGTGGCGATGATTTCATTTTCATTGTGCCGACGACCGTGATGACCGAGATTTGCGAGGAAATCATCTCGATCTTCGACGCGCTGGTGCCGTACCAGTATTCCGAACAAGACCGGCGTGCCGGATATTTCTTCGGCAAGGACCGCCGGGGGCAGCTGCACCGCGTTCCGCTCATGACCGTGAGCATCGGCATCGTCACCAACGAGCGTCGTCATTTCTCGCACCCCGCGCAGGTGAGCGAGCTGGCGGCTGAAATGAAGAGTTATGCGAAAACCCTGTCCGGCTCCGTATTCGTCGTCGATCGCCGCCAGGACCCCAACGTAGGGGCGGCACCGGTCGGCGCGTCTGAGCGCGCGGAGCGTTAGACGCGTGCGCGAGCACCCGATCCCGGGCGCCGCGAGCTTTGCGGAGTCTGCATGAACGTCGCGTGTCCGGAGTGCTCCTCCGTTTTTCGGGTCGATCCCGCCAAGATTCCGCAGGCGGGCATTCGCGCACGTTGCTCCATCTGCGGTGGCATCATCGCGATTGGAACGCAGGGCGCGATTGATGAGGAATTCGCGGCTCCCGCGTCGGCGTTCGCGACGACCGCCGCACAAACCGAGCGCCCGTCGCCCGTGTGGAGCGAGCCACCGCCGACAGTCGCGGAGGTAGCGATCGCGCCGGAGCCCCCCGTCGCTGAGCCCGAGGCCGTGATGCCCGCGTCGCAGACGCCGGCGTGGAACCCGGTCATTCGGCCGACCCCGTCGTCGACGCCCGCGTGGCGCGAGTCGAATCTGCCACCATCGCGGCCGACGCCCATGTCGAACCCGGCGATCGGATCACCATCTCCGCGGCGAACGCCCGCCTGGAACGAGGTGATCTCGCCGGCGGCCTCAGC
>JBDUCS010000276.1:0-5723 GCA_040003335.1 Gemmatimonadaceae bacterium
GACCAGCTCTCGATGATCATGGTGCTCGTCATCACCGGCGTCGGTACGCTGATTCATCTCTTCAGCGTCGGCTACATGCGCGACGACCCGGGGTATCCGCGATTTTTCGCGTACCTCAACCTGTTCGTCGCCTTCATGCTCGTGCTCGTGCTCGGCGCCAGCTATCCGATTCTGTTCATCGGGTGGGAAGGGGTGGGACTCTGCTCGTATTTGCTGATCGGCTTCTGGTTCACGGAAAAAGCGAACGCCGATGCGGGCAAAAAAGCGTTCATCGTGAACCGCATCGGCGACTTCGGCTTCCTGATCGCGATGTTCATGCTGTTCGCGAATCTGGGCACGCTCGACTTCGTCGGCGTGAGTGCGGGCACGGGCACGCTCACGCCGGGCGGCTCAACGATCACGTGGATCTGTCTCTTTATGTTCCTCGGCTGCGCCGGCAAGAGCGCGCAGATCCCGCTCTACATCTGGCTCCCGGATGCGATGGCCGGGCCAACGCCGGTGTCGGCGCTGATCCACGCCGCCACGATGGTGACGGCGGGGGTGTATCTGATCGCCCGGAGCGGGGTGCTCTTCGCGATGGCGCCCGTGGCGAGCCTCACGGTGGCGTTCGTCGGCGCGCTGACGGCGATCTTCGCGGCGACGATCGGACTCAAGCAGTGGGACATCAAGAAGGTGCTCGCGTACAGCACCGTGTCGCAGCTCGGCTACATGTTCATCGGCGTGGGCGTCGGCGCGTATGTGAGCGGCATCTTCCACCTCGTGACGCACGCCTTCTTCAAGGCGCTGCTCTTTCTCGGCTCGGGCTCGGTGATCTACGCGATGCACGCCGCGTATCACGCCACGCACAGCCACGAAGATGCGCAGGACATGCGCAACATGGGCGGACTGCGGACTGCGTTGCCCGTGACGTTCGTGCTCATGTGGATCGCGACACTGGCGATCGCCGGCATCCCGTTCTTCGCCGGCTTCTTTTCGAAGGACGCCATCTTGGGCGCCGTGTTCGAGCGCGCGCACGGCTCGACGCTCGCCGATGCGAGCCTGCTCGGCGTTCCCGGCACGACGCTGCTCTATATCATCTATGTGCTCGGGCTCGCGGCGGCGCTGCTGACGGCGATCTACATGACGCGCATGATGCTCTACACCTTCCACGGTCCGAGCCGCACCGGCGACGCCGAGCGGCCGCACCTGCGCGAGGCGCCGTGGATCATGACGGGCCCATTGGTGATCCTCGGCATCGCCAGCGCCCTGGGTGGCGCGATCAACCTTCCGCATCTCTTCACCCATCGCGACGGATGGCTCGACCGCTGGCTCGAGCCGGTCGTCGGGACGCCGTCGGTGATGGTGACCAAGGGGCCGCCGCCCGAGATGCCTGCGTCGACCGAATGGGCGCTCATCGTCGCGGCGGTGTCGATCGCCGTGCTCGGCATCGGCATCGCGCTGGCGCGGCTCAAGCCGGCGGGCCTCGTGCCCGCGGCGCAAGCGCCCGAGGAGCACGGCATCGAGCGCGTGCTCGCGCACAAGTATTACGTCGACGAGCTCTACGACGCGGCCATCATCACGCCGACCATGTCCGTCTCGCGCGGATTCCTCTGGGGATTCATCGACAAGGGACTGATCGACAAGTTCTTCGTCAATTTTTTCGGCGGCCAGTTTTGGCGCGACATCATCGCGAAGGGCGGCTCACGGCTGCAGTCCGGGCAAGTGGGCACCTACGCGTGGGCGATCGTGATCGGCGTGCTCGCCGTGCTCGGCGCTTTCACTATCCGTTGACGCGATGACTTCCTTCTCCACGCTCTACGACCACTGGGTGCTGCCGGCGCTGCTCGTGCTGCCGCTGCTCGGCGTCGGCGTGATGTACATGCGATCCGAGCGCACTCCGGCCGACGGCGCGATCGATACGTGGCCGCGCTGGATCGCCTTCTGGACGCTGCTGCTCGAGTTCATCGTCTCGGCGGGTCTGTGGTGGGAGTTCGACGCGGCGGCGCGGGGATGGCAGTTTCCATTCCTCAGGCCGTGGATCCCGGCGTGGGGAGCGCAATTCAGTCTCGGCATCGACGGCATCTCGCTGATGATGGTGCTCCTGACCACGATCATCATGCCGCTCGCCGTGCTGGGGAGCTGGACGAGCGTGCGCATCAAGACACGCAGCTACTACGCGCTGCTCCTCGTGCTCACCACCGGTATGCTCGGCGTCTTCGTCGCCCGCGATCTCCTGCTGTTCTACGTCATGTGGGAGATCATGCTCATCCCGATGTACTTCATCATCGGGATCTGGGGCGGCGAACGGCGACTCTATGCGACGCTCAAGTTCTTCATCTACACGATGGTCGGGTCGCTCCTCATGCTCGTGGCGATCCTGTTCGTCTGGTCGCACTATGGGCACTCGGCCTCGTTCGACTACAACGAAATTCTCGCCAACATCTCCGTTGATCGGAAAGGCGGGCTGCTCTTGTTCGGCGCCTTCTTCCTCGCGTTCGCGGTGAAGGTGCCGATGTTTCCGTTCCACACCTGGCTCCCCGACGCGCACGTCGAGGCGCCGACCGCGGGCTCGGTGATTCTTGCCGGCATCATGCTGAAGATGGGGACGTACGGCTTTCTGCGGTTCGCGATGCCGTTCTTCCCATCGGCGGCGCTCGATCCCACGGTGCGCGCGATCATCCTCACGCTCGCCGTGATCGGCATCATCTATGGCGCGCTCGTGGCGATGGTGCAGCCGGACTTCAAGAAGCTCGTCGCCTACTCCTCGGTCAGCCATCTCGGCTTTGTCATGCTCGGCATCTTCGCGCTGACGATGCAGAGCGTGCAGGGCGCGCTGATGGTCATGATCAACCACGGCATCTCGACCGGCGCGCTCTTCCTGCTCATCGGGATGATCTACGAGCGGCGACACACGCGCATGATCGACGCGTACGGTGGCATCGCGCGCGTCATGCCGATGTTCGCGGCGCTGCTGACGCTCGTCTCGCTGAGCAGCATTGGCCTGCCCGGCACCAACGGATTCATCGGCGAATTCCTCGTGCTCATCGGTTCGTTCAAGACGCACCCGTACTTCACCCTGTTCGCGACGACGGGCGTGATCTTCGCCGCCGCCTACCTGTTGTGGGCGATTCAGCGGATCCTCTTCCAGAAGATCGACCGGCCGGAGAATGAGGCGCTGCTCGACCTCAATCGACGCGAGCTCGGGATCATGGCCGTGCTCGTCGCGCTAATTCTCTGGATCGGGGTCTATCCCGCGCCGATCCTACGCCGCATGGAAGTCTCGGCGGGATGTTTCATCCAGGTCGTCAACGGTGGAGTGGATGTGACGGCGCAGCGCCGTACCCCGGCGTGTACCGCGGCGCCGAACGCCGTCGCGGAGGCCGGCCGATGATGCCGCTCGACCTCTCCATCTCGACGCAACTCACCGCGGCGCTCACGCCGGATTTGATCGTGATGGGCGGCGCCATGCTGCTCCTGCTCGTTTCGGTGTGGGGCCCGGAGAGCGCGAGCCGCGCCCGCGTCGTCGCGGTCGGTACGGTGCTCGTCTGCCTCGCGGCGATCGGCGCGATCGTCGCCATGTGGCTGCAGGGCATCACCGCGCTGCCCGGCGTCATCGCCATCGACAATTTCCGCTGGGCGTCGGACATCATCTTCCTCGTCGCCACGATCGTCACCGTCATGCTGGCAGTCGACTACGCCAAGCGCGAGCGGATGATCGTCGTCGAGTCGTACGTGCTCCTGCTGCTGGCCACGTCGGGGATGATGCTGCTGGCCGCGGCGCGCGACCTGATGCTGGTCTTCCTCGGCATCGAGCTCATGTCGATCTCGGTCTATGTGCTCGCCGGGCTCAACCGCCGCTCGAGCAAGGCCGCCGAGGCAGCGTTGAAGTATTTCCTCCTGGGCGCATTCTCCACCGGGTTTCTCCTCTACGGCATTGCGCTGATCTATGGCGGCACCGGCTCGGTGAACCTCCAGCACATCGCGGCGGCCATCGGCGCGCGCGGCGCGCTCGGCAACCCGATGCTGATGGTCGGCATGGCGCTCCTCCTGGTCGGCTTTGGCTTCAAGGTCGCGGCGGTACCGTTTCACATGTGGACGCCCGACGTCTACGAGGGCGCCCCGACGCCGTTCACGGCATACATGGCGGCGGCCGTGAAGGCCGCCGCGTTCGCCGCCTTCCTGCGCGTCTGGATCGAGGCGTTCCCCAACGCGCGCGCCGCGTGGCTCGGACCGGTGACGGGGCTCGCGATCGCGACAATGTTCGGCGGCAACATCATCGCGCTGGCGCAGAAGAACATGAAACGGTTGCTCGCGTACTCGAGCATCGCGCACGCCGGCTACCTCCTGCTCGCGGTCGCGGCCGGGACGCCGCGCGGCGCGTCGGCGTTCCTGTTCTATCTCGTCGCGTACACACTGGCGACGATGGGCGCGTTCGGTGTCGTGATCGCCCTCGCGCGGTACGGCGAGAAAAACGAGAACATCGCCGACTACGCCGGCCTCTGGCAGACGCGTCCGGCGCTGGCGCTGGCGATGGCGGTGTTCATGCTCGCGCTGCTCGGCTTTCCGATCGCCGGTGGCATCGGCTTCTTCGCCAAGTGGTACGTGCTGCAGGCGGCGATCGAGGGACCGGTGCCGATGGTGTGGCCGTCGGTCGCGCTCGTCGTGGCGAGCATGATCTCGGCCGGCTACTACCTCAACGTCACGATCGTCATGTTCATGCAGCCGAGGCCCGCCGGCGCGCCGGAGCCGGAGCGGACGCCGGCGCTGACGGAGCTCGTGATCGGCGCGACGGCGATCGTGATTCTCGTGCTCGGCATTTTCCCGAGCCGCGTGGTGCAGTGGACGTGCGAGAGCGTGCCGGGCGCGACGCTCGGCACGCCGTGCCAAGTCGAGGCACCCTCCGCCGCGCTCGGGCCACAGCGCTGATGCCGGGGCCGCGTGAGCGGCCTCGCTCGTTTTCCAGCTCGGGGGAGTGATGGCGCTTCGCCAAGGAATTTTCCGACAGTACGACATCCGCGGGATCGTCGGCCGGGATCTCGACGCCGGCGTCGCCCGCGCGATCGGTCGCGGCTTCGCGGCCACGCTCGCGGCGCGCGGGCTCGCGGGCGCCGTCGCGGTCGGGCGTGACAACCGTCCCTCGGGCGGTGCGCTGCGCGACGCGCTCGTCACCGGCCTCACAGAAAGCGGCGTCGACGTGCTCGACATCGGCGTCGTACCGACGCCTCTCAACTACTGGGCGCTGCACAACACGCCGGTCGTCGCGGGGATCCAGATCACCGGCTCGCACAATCCGCCGGAGTACAACGGCTTCAAGCTCAGCGTTGACAAGGCGTCGATGCACGGCGACGAGATCCAGGCGCTCTATCACCTGATCGTGGCCGGTCAGTTTCCGAGCGGCCACGGCACCGTGCGCGACGAGCCGGTGATCGACCGCTACATCGACGACATCACGCAACGCGTCGGGACGTTGTCCCGGCCGCTTCGGGTCGTGCTCGACTGCGGCAACGGCGCCGGCGCGCTCGTCGCGCCGCAGCTCCTCGAGAGAATCGGCGCGACGGTCACCGCGCTCTTCTGCGAGAGCGACGGCACCTTCCCCAATCACCACCCCGACCCGACGGTCGTCGAGAATCTCCACGACATTATCGCCGCGGTGAACGAGGGCCACGCCGACGTCGGCGTCGCGCTCGACGGCGACGCGGACCGCATCGGCGTGATCGACGACACCGGTGGCATCGTCTGGGGCG
>JBDUCS010000277.1:0-5717 GCA_040003335.1 Gemmatimonadaceae bacterium
CGGCCTCGGCGCCAACAGCGTGCGGCTTGATGCGCTCGCCGAGATCAACCGGGTGCTCGGCCGCAGCGCCGGCACGCGCCGCCTCGAGCTGCGCGCAGACGGCGGCTTCGTTCGTTCGTTTGTACCCACGGGCGACGCCTTCGCGGGATTGATGATCCCCGTGATCGAGTCGGCGGCCGATGCGCTCGTCGCCGGTGAGCTCACACGTGTGCGCCGCTGCGCCGACCTGCGTTGTCTCCGCGTGTTCTTCGACGGCACCAAGAACGGCCGTCGCCGCTGGTGCGACATGGCAACCTGCGGCAACCGCGCCAAGGCCGCGCGTCATCGCCTCAAGGCGACCGCCGCCGTCACATAGCAGATGAAAAAGAATCGGTGCTCGGGAGAGTCCCGAACACCGATCACGGAGAACCGATCGCCGCAAGAAGCGTCGCCGCTACGCGGCGACGCGCTTCTTGATGTACCCCATTTCGATCGCGTAATCCGCCAGCTTCTTTTGCAGCATACGGCGTCCACGGAAAAGGCGCGACTTGACGGTCCCCTCGGGGATTCCGAGGATCTCGGCGATCTCCGCATAGCGCAGGCCCTGCATGTCGCTCAGCATTACCGCCGTGCGATAGTCGCGCGGCAGCGCGTCGATCGCCCGCGTCACTTCCTCGTCCACGAACGAGTCGTAGAACGTGCCCTCGGGATCGGCGTCGCCGACCACCTCGAGCGATGCCCACCCGTCCGCATCATCCGGCAGCTGCACCTCGCGTGACGTGACGCGGCGTGCCCGGCTCACGAACGTGTGATAGAGAATCGTGAAGAGCCACGCCCGCACGTTTGTGCCGAGCCGGTATTGCTCCCACCGGTCGAAGGCGCGAAGCATGGTGTCCGACACGAGATCTTCGGCGTCGTCACGCGATCGCGTCAGCTTGAGCGCGAAGCTGTATAGCGCGTCGAGATGCACGAGCGCCTCAGCCTCGAACTGCGCGCGCCGCGTCGCGACATCGCGCTCATCGTGCACGGGCGTGGACGCCGCCATCTCCACATTCTCCACTCGATCCAATACTGCGCTTCCCATATGCTCCCCCAGTGCGTGCCGGATTGCCGGACGCGTCGTGCGAGTTCGACGCCTAGACGGCGCTTCCCTCGCGCACGTGCATGGCGACGAACCGCTTCAGGTCCGCCGCGATCCCTTCCATGACCGCGATCTCCCTCTTCATGCGCGACATCAGCAGCGCACCTTCCAGCGTCGCAATGATGAACCGCGACAGCCTCGTGATGTCGACCTCGTCCTTCAGCCGGGGACGCGCCTCCCACAGCAGCGCTTCGATCTGCGCCGCCCAGCGCTCGAACACGGCGTCGAGCGTGCGCCGAAACGTCTCGTGCGCCTCCGCCATCTCGGTCGCGAACGCGCCGCACGGGCCGCCACCCTGACAGCCTCGCTCCGCATGCGATGTGACGACGGCATCGATGAACAACGCCAATCGCTCGATCGGATCGATCACCGGCTCGCGAAGAATCGCCAGCCCGCGCTCGACGAACTGCTCGAACTGCCGGCTGAGCACGGCCTGTCCGAGCTCCTCCTTCGACTTGAAGTAGTGGTAGAAATGTCCCTTTCCGCCGAGCCCGGCCTCGCGGATGACGTCTTCGACCGACGTGTGCCCATACCCTCGTCTGGTGATCAGCACCGTCGCGGCATCGACGATCTGCGATTTGCGGTTTCGTGCCATGGACAGGAATATAGACTGGACGGTACAGAAGTCAAGGCGATGGGGCCTACAGTGTAATGCGTTATCCATGTGCTACTTAGATCATACAGTCGTTCGCGAAGCGTGATCACGCGACACGAGCCGCGCCTAGATCTGGACCGTCGAGTACATGCTCCTGGCGATCCACGGGATCGATCGCCATTTTCGTTTTTCGTCATTCGTTTTCATGGTCAGTCGCGCGCTTCTCTCGCCGCTCTCGTCGTGCCCGACGCCCTACCTCGCATGCTCGATGTCACGCGCACGTACCTCGAGCTGCGCACGCCGGCACAGTTTCGAGACGCGATCTCGTCCGACGCCGCGCTCCGCGTCGATCGCGCCGCCGATTGTCCCGTCTCCTTCTTCCGGTATCTCTACCGAGAAGTGGGCGCGCGCTATCGTTGGCGCGACCGTCTCTCCTGGACGGACGACGCGTGTCATGCCCACCTCGCGCGCGCCAACATCTCGATCTGGGTGCTCTACCTCGCTGGCTCGCCGGCGGGCTGGTTTGAGCTGCGCATGCACGACGATCGCTCGGCCGAGATCGCGTACTTTGGGCTTCTCCGCGAGTTCATCGGACGCGGGCTCGGCAAGCACCTGCTCACCGTCGCCGCGCGAACGGCGTGGAGCCTCGAGCCGACGCGCGTTTGGCTGCACACCTGCACCCTCGACGATCCCGCCGCGCTGCCGAACTACAGGGCGCGCGGCTTCACGGAGTACAAGACGGAGCGCTACACCGTTCCGGAATGAACGGGAGACAGACCGGCGGCCGACGTGCGACGGTTAGCCGTCAACGCCGGCCCCGCCCCCGCGACTTTCCCTTTTTCCATGGAGGCTTGCCGCGGTCGCCCCGGCCGTGGCCCCGTGCACCGCGACCCTCACCGCCATCCGGCGCCGGACGTCTCGCGTCTTCGCCAGGAGAGTACGGCCGGTCGAGCAGCTCCTGCAGTTCGTCAAGCGTTGCGGCGCGCACCGTTCCGCGTTGGCCTCGTGTCACGGTGAATCGCACCGGCCGGTCGAGCTCCGGCACTTCGCTCGCCACGAGCGTGCGCGCGAGCTTCTCCGGAAGGCGGAGCTTGCCCACGCCGCCCACGCCATCCTCGACGTCGTAGTCGATTGCCACATCACGGCCGCGGATCGCGACCAAGTCAGGCAGTGCCGCAAGGCGCGCGCGCTCGGCGTCGCTCACCCCGTCGCGGAACTCGAGCGACAAGTCGGCGGCGCGGAATTCGTCGAGCGACCCGATGCCGGCGAGCGCCGCCTCGTAGCGCCGTGTCAGCTCCGGAAGCCCGAGCCTCGGCGTCGCACCGCCCGAACGCCGATACAGCTCGCGCGCCGCCTCGATCGCCGGCCGGTTGCCCTGTACGTCTCGATGGCGCGCCTCCATCTTCGCCATCGACTCCGCCAAGAGATGTCGCGCTTGCTCCGCCATCTCATCCGGAAACGCCTCGAGCGCCTCGTACTCGCGCTGGAGCTCGAATCCGAAATACTCCACCGTGCGACGGATCGCGAGCGGCGATCGTTTGCGGTTCGGGTCGTACACTAGCTCGGCCGCGCTTCGCGCCGCGTACTTGCGAATGAGCTCGTACGGGATCTGAGTTCCCTCAATCGACGCGCGGGGATTGCCGAACCGGTCGGCGAAATAGCGCAGCTCCCCCGCGATCGCTCCCCAGCTCCCGGCGACGCTCGTTTTCGATACGCGCGCATCGCTTCCGTCTGCCGTCTTTTCGTCGATCACGACGTCGAACGGCATGATCCGGGCGAGCAACTCCTGAAACGCGCGCAGCGTGCGCTCCGTCGCCTGCGGCATCGCGTCCGGCAGCCGCACCTCCAACCCGCGATAGATGCTCGCCATCCCGAGCGCCGCATCCTCCACCGATTTCACCAGCGCGCCGCGACGCTCGCCCCACTCCACCACGTCCTCGCTGAACAAGTGACGCGGCAACCCGTACACCTCGCCCACGTAACCCGCCGCGCTGAACGCCTCGGCGTACAGATTGTACGCCGTGAGATGATCGCTCCCCGGCACGACTAGTCCGTCGAGATCGCGGTCGTCTCTCGTCATGCGGTGCAGCGATTCGATCGACGCCATCACGGCGACGAAGGGCACCAGCGCGTCGTCCGCGTGCACGAGAAGCTCGGCCCACGGCCGGTCCACCGGCATCGCCTCGACGGACTTGCCGTACGTCGACAACCGTCCTCGCTCGTCGATGATTCCACGGCGCTCGAGGAGCTGCACCGCCTCGCGGTACGCGCGCTTGTCGAGCGCGACCGGGAGATCGAGCTCGTCGGCGCGCACGCCAAGGTCGGCGCACGTGATCGCGACACGCTCCGAGTCGCCGGCGAGCTGGAACTCGGGCGCCGTTGCCGTCAGCGCGCCGAACTCGATCGCGCGGTCGCTCAGAATGAAGACGCGCCCGCCCTTAACGCGGCCGTGCACGCGCCCCGCCATCTGTAGAAGCTCGTTCGCGCCGAGATGTGTCTTGGTGAGCACGTTCTTTCCGCGCTCGATCAGATTCGTGAAGCGCGTGTCGTCGATCACCACCGTGTCGAGTCCCTGCACGTTGAGCGCGCTTTGCCCTGCCGCGGTCATTGCCAGCACGTACGGCTTCCGCACTTCGCCCTCGAGAAAGGGACGAATCACGCGGATCGGCTCGCCGCCGTGATAGAATGCCGCCTCGATCAGGCGATTGCGCTGACCGACGTACTCAGCCACCTGCTCGACGCCGGCGCGCGTCGGAAGAAAGACACCGACCCCGCGACGCTCCCGCTGCACCTGCTTCAGGAACTTCTCGTCGAGAAATTCGAGCGGCTGCTTGGCGAGCACGACCACCTTCGCCGCCTTCGCCGGGTCGAACGCGGACGTCTCGATCACCGCATCCGAGTTCAGGTACCGCGCGTAGAACGACGGATCCACCGTCGCCGAAAGCCAGATGAAGCGACAGCCGACGCGCTTGCCGAGCGCGAGGCAGAGCTCGAGCTCGGCGCTCGTTTGATGGATCTCGTCGACGACGAGCGTGTCCTGCGGCAGGATGTCGCCGTCTTGAAACCACCGCCGCGCGATGCCGGTGGTGACGATCACCACGTTCCACGTCGGCGTCTCCGGCGTCGCCTCGCGCTCGCGATTAACGACGCCGACGCGCAGCGCCGGCGTTCCCAGCACGACTTCCGCCATCGAGCGCACGGCGAGTGTCTTCCCCGTCCCCGTGCCGGCGACGATGCCAAAGCCCTTGCCGTCGCTCGCCAACCGTCGGATCTCGTCGCCGTGCGTCTTCTCGAGCAGCGTCGCGATGCGCAGACCCATGGCCAGCTCGATCGTCTCGCACGCCGCGCGCGTCGGCGCGATGACGATCACACGACCGGTCAGCGGCTCCGCGGCGAGATACGCGTCTCGGTCGGGCGGCAGATAGTGATCGCGAACGGCGCGCATGCAGACCCCGAATGCAAAGAGAACTCCGGCTGCGCCATCCAGCGACGAGCCCGGCAAGAGAATCTCTCTCGCCGGGCTCGGTGATGACAGTCGCGTTGTGTCGCTTCAGCGCGATCGCGGCACAGGCCTCTTGCCCAGGTCGGGAAGATCGGGACGTCGCGATGGCGTGGGATCGGCGCGCGGCGGCGGCGCCTGTTGCGGCTCGTCGCGCGGCAGGGGTTGCTGCGGCGGCTGCGGACGCGGCTCGGCACGCGGCGGCGATGTCGTCGACGGCGTAGCAGTCGGAAGTGGCTGTGGCGTAAACCGCGGCGCCGCCTCCCGAGGATCGTCGGATGGCGTGTGCTCGGGCGGCCGGCGCGTCCGTTCGTCGATTCGGGGCGAAGCCGGCGTCACGAGGGTCGCCGGTTCCCGCGGGCGCACCGCCGTGTCAGCGCGCGGCGACCGCACGTCCGTCGTGCGGTCCGCGCGCCCGACCGAGGGCTGCCGCGCATCGTCGCCGAAGATGACGCGCGCGTTCGGCGGACGATTTCGGATAGCCGTAGGACAGTCCGTCGGCG
>JBDUCS010000031.1:0-19182 GCA_040003335.1 Gemmatimonadaceae bacterium
CGCGGCCCGGGCGTTGATCGAAGAGCTCGCCGGTCTCGAGTGCGTCGCGCCCGGCCGGACGGGAAGTCCGCTCGAGATCGACGTGGACCGCGCTCTCTTCTGGTTCGGTCCCGACGACGTGCCATTCCTCGCCGGGCTCGTCGGCGAGCCCCTCGTTCCGTTCGCAGCGGATGCCGACGGGCCGCTACTGATCGCGCCGTCGGGCGTCGTGATCGCGCTCGATGGCGAGTGGACGAGCTATACCCGCTACGCGAACGCCCCCGACGCGCTGGAGCAGCGGCTCTTCCGCCGCAATGGCCGGCACGCGATCACGAAAATCGCGGCTGCGCGGCGTCCTCCCGAATACCGGTGACGGTCGAACATAAGAAGAGAAAAACTTGAGCCGAACTCTCTTCTATTTCTTCTCTTATTGCGAGATGACCAGATCCTGTTCCTCGGGATGATGCCCGAGCCACGATCGTACATACGGGCAGGTCGGGATGATGCGGAACCCCTTCCCACGGGCAAACGACATCGCCGCATGAACGAGCGCGTCGCCGACGCCGTGTCCTTCCGCCTGCGGCGGCACCATCGTGTGCAGCAGGTCGATCACGTGGTCGCCGGCCGGCGCATACGTGAGGACCGCGTCGCCGCCGTCGACGTGCGCCGTGAAGCGGCGCTTTCGTTCGTCGTGCTCGATCTGCATTCGGGCTCCCGTTGAGTCGGTCAAAGGAAGGAAAATAAGAGCGGTAATGGGCGGCGCAGAGTGTGAATTTCGACCTGTCTAGCGTGCGCAACGACCTGCAATCATTCTTAGGGACGAACCGAGACTCGGAGTGTGGGATGGACGACAAGAAGCTGCTCGCGCTTGCGAAGAAAAACGCCGCGAAGTCGGTCGCGCCGAAGACAAAAAAGCCGCCGCTGTACGATGCGACGCTCGATGCAACGCGCGCTCCGGATGTGCCCGAAGAGGCGGCGGGGGAAGCCGATGCGATCTTTCGCGAGATGAAGAAGCGCGAGTTCTAGGCCAATGACGGCCGACGACACGGTGGACACGGTACATCACGCGCGCGACGAGACGATCGCCACGATCCTCGCGGCGCGTGCGCGCCGCGCGGGCGACGGAACGCTCGTCGGATTCGCGATCGTCGGCCTCGTCGGAGCCGTCGCGATCGGAGTGCTGACGCCGCGCTGGTGGCGAGCCGTGTCGCCGCAGATCGGCATCGACGCCTGCGTCGCGATGGCCGTGTTCGGTCTCTGGGGCATCGCCGACCGGGTTCGTACCGAGCGTCTGGCGGCGGGCCGCGCCCCGCCGCTCCCGGACTGGGCAATGAGCGTGATCGCGGCCGTGGGCTTCATCGTCTCGATCGCCGGGGCCCTCCTCGTCTTTCTGCGGCTGATGGGGACGTGGATCTCGTGACCCGGCCATCCGTCGGGACGGCACTCATCGCCGGCGGTGCGGCGATCGGCATTGGCGCCGTCATCGCCTCGACACTCGGCGTGCACATCACCCTCTCGCCCGCGATGATGCAGCTCGCGCTCTACAAGCTGGCGTTCGGCGCGGCCGGCGGCTGCATGATCGCCGGCGCGCTCGTTCGTCGCCGTTCTCTGGCTCGCGAGCGGGAGAAGCGCGAGCTCGCGTCGCCGAGCACGCGCGAGCTCCCGCCGTCGTGAGCGGCGCGCGCGTCAGCGTCGAGTCGGCGCTTGCCCTCTGCTGGTAGCCCGACGCGCCGCCTTCTACATTCGTCGCATGCTTCGAACCGCCGCGCTCACGCTCGTCGCAACGATCCTCTCGTCGACCGCGCATGCGCAGGGAAAGTCGTCGACGAATGTGGCCTGCGCCGCGCCGAAGATGCGCGTTGCGTGCGCCATCTACGACGTGTCGCTGGTGCAGTTGATCGCCACGCCGGACCGCTTCCACAACAAGACGGTCCGCGTCGTCGGATACGCGCACATTCAGGGGATCAACACCGGGTTGTACCTCTCGCGTGAGGCGTTCGACCAGGGCGTGACGAAGAACGCGGCGTGGCTGGAGGTGGCCGCCGATTCGATCGACGCGGCCGCGACGCAGTTCGGCGACCGCTACGTGCGCGTGACGGCGGTGTGGAACGCGCACGAGCTCGGCAACCTCCATCTCTGGAGCGGCTCGCTCGAGCGCGTGCGGAAGGTCGAGGTGTGGGGGAAGCGATTCTGAGCCGTCGCCGATGCGCCTGAACGCGATCGGGATCATCGCCATCGCCGCCGTCATCCTCGGCGTGTCGGCGTTGGGCGTCGAGCGCGGCCGGCGCAATACGCGCACCGTGCACACGCTGCTGCGCGACGCGCCCGATGTCATCGTCGGCACGCGGGTCACGTATCTCGGCGTGGATGTGGGCGTCGTGCAGCGCCTGCGCCTGATGAACGGCGGCGTGGCGATCGATGCCGACATCCATCGTGGCGACGCACCGATGCGCGCGCGTGATTCGATGCGCGTCGGCGTCGCGCGCACCGTGGACTACGACGGCTCGCGCGTGCCCGCCGGCAAGGCGACGATCGAGATCGTTCCCGGGCCGCCGTCGGCGCGCGCGCTCGCGTCGGGCGATACGCTGCCGCCGGCGCTGCCGCGCGGCCTCACGATCGCGCCGATCGTCGACCCCGTGCGGCTGCGCGACTCGCTCGCCAATCTCGTCCGCCATCTCCGCGCCGACAGCGCCGAGCTCGAGCGAAGGCTGCGTGCGCCGCGCGCGCGCTGATGCATGATGCCGAACGAGCCGATCGCGTTCGAGGTAGAGCAGGCGGTGCTGATCGCCCGCGACCTGCCGATCGTTCTCGCGCGGTGCCTCACGCCAGAGAGCGAGTTCTCCGTCCTCGCCTCGACGACGCTCGGCGGATGCTGCGTGGCGCAGTTCCTCGGGATTCCGCGCGCACTTCGCGCCGACGGCACGCCGCGCCTGAACCTGTTCGCGTTCGCGCTCTGCGCCGAGAGCGACCTGGAGCAGTTCACCCCCGGTGCGCACGTACTGCTGGAGAACGAAGCGTGAGCCACCAGCCACTGAACAGCGAGCCCCGATAACCCCAGATGGCGTTCTTCCGTCGCACGAAAAAAGTGGAGCCGGCCGGACCGCCGCTCGAGCATCGGCTCGATTGGCGGTTGATGCAGAACGGCGCGATCGCGCTCTATCACAAGGGCGCCGTGCTGAACGAGGACGTCGCCTGGTTTCAGCAGGCGGGCTATCGCGTGCACTCGCTCGACGCGACGCGCTGGAGCTCGGCCGCCGCGTTCCACGCCGACGTGAAGCGCGCGCTCGCGTTCCCCGACTACTACGGCAACAACCTCGCGGCGTGGATCGACTGTCTGGCCGAGCTCGATGTGCGCGGCGACGGCGGCGTGGTGCTCGCGCTCCGCGGCTACGACATCTTTGCCCGCGCCGAGCCCGATCTGGCGCAGATCGTCCTCGACTCGATCGAGTCGACGTCGCGGCGGTTCCTGCTCAGCGGCCGCCGGCTCGTCGCGCTCGTGCAGTCCGGCGATCCCCGCATCAAGTTCGAGCGGGTCGGCGCGGTGGCCGTGACGTGGAACCCGCGCGAGTGGCTCGACGCGGACCGGGGACTACGGGGCGGGAGCTAGACGCGCTCGCGGCACTAGCGTGGCGCGGCGTTGAAGCTCGTTCCAAAGATCCAGAGGAGCGCGGCGATGATGAGAATCGCGGCGCCGACGGCGATGCGCATGCGCATCGATCGAATGTGCTGGCTCATGTCGGTGCGGGAAATGAGACGCGTGCGGCCCGGGCCGTAATGTAGTGGCTCGGGACTCGCCGGTGCCCTCGCTGACGAGCGTGCGGCCGAGTAGCGGCGCGCGCATCGCGGGCCGCAGCTTGCGCCCGACGCCGCTCGGACACGAGCCTTCGCGCGTGATCAGCATCTCCCTCCTCGCGCTCGCGGCGCTCTCGTGCGCCGCCGCTGTTATCGCGCTCGCCGACATCGTGCTCGGCGCCCGTCACATTCCGGTGCTGATCGAGCAGCCGCTGCAGGCGGGCCGGGGAGGGCGTGTGTCGGTGGTGATCGCCGCGCGCGATGAGGAGCGCAACATCGAGGCAGCGCTGCGCTCCGTTCTCTCGCAGACGTACGACGACTACGAAGTGATCGTCGTCGACGACCGGTCAGCGGATGCGACGGGCGCGATTCTGGATCGGATGCGCGAGACGTGGCCCCGGCTGCGCGTCGTGCACGTGACGGAGCTTCCGCCCGGATGGCTGGGGAAGAATCACGCGATGCAGGTGGGCGCGGAGGCGGCCGACGGCGAAATGCTTCTGTTCAGCGACGCCGACATCGTGCTCGATCCGACGACGCTGTCGAGGGCGGTGCGCTACATGAACGATAACGGCGTCGACCACATCACGGCTGGGCCGGGCTTGGTGTTGCCGAGTCTGCCGCTGGCGCTCGTCGTCAACTTCTTCACGATCTCGCTGCTGCTGTACATGCGTCCGTATCGCGCACGCGTACCGGGCACGCGGTGGCACATCGGAATCGGCGCCTTTAACCTGGTGCGGGTATCGTCGTACCGGCGGGCGGGCACGCACCGCCGGATCGCGATGCGGCCGGACGACGATCTCAAGCTCGGGAAGATTCTCAAGGAGAGCGGCGCGTCGCAGCACCTGCTCGACGGCCGGGGCGCACTCACCGTGGAATGGTACCGGACGCTTGGCGAGCTGGTGCGCGGCTTCCGCAAGAACGCCTTCGCGGCGCTCGAGTACCGGCTGTGGGTCGTCACCGGCGCCGTCGTGGTGTCGCTCGCGCTGAACGTCTGGCCGTTCGTGGCGATCGCCGTCACGAGCGGCGCCACGCGCGCGCTCAACGCGGCGACCGCGCTGGTAGCGATGACGCTGTATGCGCTCGTGGCGCGCTCGCTGCGGCAGCATCCCTGGCTGGCCCTCTTCTACCCGGTCGCGGCGCTGATTTTTCTCTATATCGTCGTCGCCGCCACCCTCAGAACCGTGTTCGCTGGCGGCATCGAATGGCGTGGGACGCGCTACTCGTTGCGGGCGTTGCGGGCGAACAAAGTCTAGCGCGCCCGGTTCAGTACCCGCGCGACGGCTCGCCTGCCTACTATCACGCCATTGTCATCTTGCACGATGCAGAGAGCGGCTATAACGTCGCCCCATCGCTGGTCGGGACCCGCCGTCTGGTCATCCGGCGCGAATCCGCGCGCCCTCGCACTTCACGGGGATGAGCATGGCTACGTCGAGCCGCACAGGGATCAGCCGCATCGATCAACCAGCCACGCGCACGCACGGCTTCGTGGTGCGCGTCGGCTACAAGCGCACGGTGAGTGGGACCTGGCGGCCGCGGCATCAGGCCTTCTTCGGCGACGCGTCCAACGGGGGCAAGAAGGGCGCGCTCAAGGCTGCCGAGTCATGGGTGTCGAAGCTGGTGAAGGGGCGATCGAAGAAGAGCGGGAGGCAACGATGAGGCCGCGATGAGGCCGCGATTCGCCACTCGCACGGCCGCCGCCAGTGTCGCGATCGCCTGCGCGGCGGCGGCATCGGCGCGCGCGCAGTGGGTGCCCCAAGCGAGCGGCACGGCCGCCGACTTCCGAGGGCTGAGCGTCGTTAACGCGCGCGTCGTCTGGGTGAGCGGATCGGGCGGCACGGTCGTTCGCACGATCGACGGCGGCGCCACGTGGCACGCCGACACGGTGCCCGGTGCCGCGGCGCTCGATTTTCGCGCCGTGCAGGCGTTCGACGCGCGCGTCGCCTACGTGATGAGCGCGGGCAACGGCGACAAGTCGCAGATTTACAAGACGACCGACGGCGGCCGGCACTGGACACGCCAGTTCACGAACGGCGTGGCTGCGGGCTTCTTCGATGCGATGGCGTTCTGGGACCGCTCGCATGGCATCGCGATGAGCGATCCCGTCGACGGCCATTTCATGTTGATCTCGACGGCCGATGGCGGCGCGCACTGGACGCGGCTCGACGCATCGTCGATGCCGGCGGCGCTGCCGAACGAGGGCGGCTTCGCGGCGAGCGGTACCTGCCTCGTGTCGCGCGGCTCGATGCGCGCGTGGATCGGCACCGGCGGCGCCGCGGTCTCGCGCGTCTTCTCGACGGCGGACCGCGGCCGTACGTGGCGCGTCGATACGGTACCAGTGGCGGCGGGAAACGCGTCGCGCGGCATCTTCTCCATCGCCTTCGCCGATGCGCGACTCGGCTACGCGGTCGGCGGCGACTACCAGCAGCCGCGGGGCGACAGCGCCAACGCCGCGGTGACGAGGGATGGCGGGCGTACGTGGACGCCGACCGCGACGCGTCTGCACGGCTTCCGCTCCGGCGCGGCGGTGATGCCCGGCACGAGCGGACGCACGGTGATCGCCGTCGGAATCACGGGCACCGACGCGACGAGCGACGGCGGCGCGAGGTGGACACGCGTCGACGACGTGGAGTACAATGGCGTCGCGTTCGCGGCCAACGGCGTGGGCTGGGCGGTGGGACCAAAGGGCCGCATCGCGCGTTGGAGGAAATAGCGTCGCGCGCATCGGCGGTGTTTCGTCGTGCAAGACGTGCGGGCCCCCCGAAACGAATATAGGATCGCGTGTCCGATTTTTCGTCATCGTTCGCCCTCACCGACAACCCTCTGCCCGCCGACCATCCCATGACCGCTCCCGCCACCGCCGATCTCCGATTTCCCGTTGGAAAGTTCGAGCCGCCGCCGCTCCCGCTCACCCCCGCGCAGCGTACGGCGATGATCGCCGAGATTGCCCGCGCCCCGGCGCACTTTCGCACGGCCGTCGCCGGTCTCACCGACGCGCAGCTCGATACGCCATATCGCGACGGTGGTTGGACCGTGCGTCAGGTCGCGCACCACATCCCCGACAGCCACTCGAACGCCGTCACGCGATTCAAGCTCGGTCTCACGGAAGAGACGCCGACGATCAAGCCGTACATGGAAGACCGGTGGGCGACGCTCGCCGACAGCAACGGGCCGATCGAGCCGTCGCTTCAGATGCTCGACGGGCTCCACGCGCGCTGGGTTCTGCTCCTCGAGGCGATGACGCCCGGCGATTTCGCGAGAACGATCAACCATCCGGCATCGGGAACTGCGCCTCTCGATCGCTTCCTTGCACTCTACGCGTGGCACGGCAGGCATCACACGGCGCACGTGACGTCGCTGCGCGCCCGCATGGGCTGGTGATGCGCGCCCGCCCGCGGCGCGCCAGAGTCTCCTGACGGTGTCCCGTCCGAAGCAGCCCACGCCGTACTCGAGAACGACCGGATCGCGTGCCGTGATTCCCGACTCGGGATTGTGGCCCGGAATGCGTCCGTGGATGGTCGCGACGTTTTTGTGCGTGCCGATCGTGTCGTTCGCCCGCGTCCTCATCTCGCATTGGACGTTCTCCACGCTCGGCATCGCCGGCCGGCTGGTGCGCGGCGATATCGTGCCGACGTCGTTGCTCGGCATCTTCTTCGGGCATATCGATCGCGGCGAGACTGGGCAGGCGGCGAGGATCTATCTCCCGTCGCAGGTCGGATGGGCGCTCGTCGTCGGACCGCTCGTCACGCTCGCCATCATCCTCGTCGCGAACAGCCTCGTGGCGAAAGGCGTGCGATCGCCGTGGGTCTTCGCCGCGGGACTCGCCGCACCGGCTCCCATGTTCCTCGCGCTCGTCGGAGCCCTAGGCGTCGCGTCACTCCCGACCTCGATGGACGAGGTTCGCCTCGCCGCCATCATCGGAACGTCACCGGCGCTCGTCGTCGGCGTGAGCACGCTCCTCGCCGCCGTCGCGTGGCTCGTGCTCGCTCTGAGCGTCCCCGAGCGCCAGCGCCGCACCGCGTTCCCGGGGCTCGCCGCCGGCCTCGTGCTCGGCACGCTGCTCTATCGGATCGTGCTTGTTCCCTGGTTGCTGTGAAACCAGCTGCGAGCCGCCGCGCGTGCCTACGTCACTCGACGTATCTCACGGGCGGCCAGGCCCCAATAGGTTGAGGCGAGCCGATCTCGGCTAGCGCGCCGTCGTCCACCCGTTCATCGTGACTCGCATGGCCGACTCCGATCGCATCGCCGCTCTCGAGCGCATCGTGCGCGTGCTGGTGCGCGACGTGGAAGCGTTGCGGTCCGAGCTAGGCGGGGGAGCGATCGCCGCCGACGAAGCGCCGGCGTCGGCGGTGAGCGCGGAGGCGATCGCGGAGACGACTCTGGAGAGGCCGACGGTCGAGGGCCCGGCCGCGTCTCCCCCGCGCGATTGGGCGCCAGCCGCGCCCACAGAGCCGGATGTCACGCAGCGGGCGCGGCGTGCGCGGAACCTCGCGCACTCGCAGCTCGACATCGAGTCGCTCGTCGGACGCTACGGCACGATCGCGCTCGCGTCGCTGACGATCTTAATGGGGACGGGCGTCTTTCTCCGCTGGGCGGTCGAGCACATCACGCTCGGGCCTGAGCTGCGCGTCGCGCTCGGCGCGCTGTGGGCGGTGATCATCGCGGGCGTCGCCGTTTACCTGCGGCTGCGCGGCGTGCGCCGATTCAGCAACGTGCTTCTCGCCCTCTCGCTCGCCGTCGTGCACGTTGACGCTTGGGCGGCAGGCCCGCGCTTGCACGTCATCTCGCCGATCACCGCGTTGGCGATCGCGGCGATCGCATCCGAATGGCTGGCCGGCTTCGCGCTCCGTGAGGGGGAGCAGACGCTGTTCGTCGTTGGCGTCGGCGGCGCGCTGCTCGCGCCGTTCGTCACCGCCGAGCGTGGCGGCGATGTGCGGCTCCTCATGCTCTTCGGATGGATCGTGATCGCCGGAGGACTATACGCACTGCGCAGCCGCGAATGGGTCGTCGCGCGGCGCATGCTCGGCGTGGCGGGCGCCGGATATGTCGCCGCCGGTCTCGGAATGTTCCTCGAGTCCGATCCGATGTCGAAGATCGTGGCGCCGGCGATGCTCGGTCTCGTGCTGGCGTGGACGGCCCTCGTCATCTCCTCGCCTCGCGTTCGCCGCGGACTCGCGCTTGCGTTCCTCGGCGCGGCGATCGGTGGCTCGCTGTTCCTCGTCGACAAGTCGTTGTCGATGACCGCGGCGGCCGTCGCGATCGCAATCACGTTGACGAGCTACGCCGCGCTCCGCATGCCTGCGCAAAAAGCGCCGGCCGAGCTGCTGCTCGGCGCGGCGGCGATCCCAATGGCCGCGCTCGTCGTGGCGCTGGCCGCGTTCCCCGACGCGTACGTCACCACGGGCGCGGCGCTGGCGCTCGGCTGGGCCGCGTTCGCCTTTGGAATGGCGATGACGGTGAGCGAGGGCGCGGCGCGCGGCACGCATCTCTGCGTCGCCGTGCTCCTGAGCGCCATCGTCCCCGTGCTCTACTTCGACGGGCGTGGAACGCCGACCATCATCGCGCTCGCCGCGCACGCGCTCCTCTTTTCCCTTTTGCTGCGGCGCGAGCGCACCGTGCTGCTGGCGCTCCCGGTCGCGCTCTCGCTCGGCGTCGCGTCGCTGTGGGTTGAGGTGATGCTGTCGAGCCGACCCGCGTACGTCTACGCGCCGTTTCTGGGCGAGCGATCGATCGCGGCGCTCGCTTGCGTCGTCGCGTGGAGCGCGTTCGGCTGGATCGCATCCCGGGTCGATCTGCGCGACATGGAGCCGATGACCAATTCGGGTCGCGCGGTGGTTCGTGCGCTCGGCGTCGTCGCCGCGTTTTTCTGGGTGCGTGAGGAGCTCGCGCGCGCCTACTCGCCCGACTTCGCGATGTTCGCGCTGATCGCTTACTACGCCATGGCCGGCGTGTGGACGATCTACGTCGGCCGCCGGCGCGGCATGGCGGGCGCGCGCAAGATCGGGCTCGCGCTGGCCGTCTACGCCGCGCTCAAGGCGCTCGCGCAGTCGTCGGACGTGGACAATCTCGTGTTGCGCGTCGGGAGCTATCTCCTCGTCGGCTCGTTCCTCCTTGGCGTCGCCTACTGGTATCGCGCCACATCACCGGGCGAGCCGGAGCCGCCCGATCCGCTTCAGACTGGCCGCTCTCCAGCGACGGACGCCGCGGCGGCGTCGGCCGCTCCGCGCAGCTGAAGCAGGAGCACCGCGGACGCGATCAGCACGCCGCCGGCGAACGTGCCGGCGCCGAGCGGTTGCCCGAGGACGAGGCGTTGGAGAAGCGCGGCGACGAACGGCTCGAGCGTCGAGATGATCGCGGCGCGCACTGGTCCGAGCGTCGGTAGCGCGGTGAGAAAGAGAATGAAGGCGAGCGCCGTCGATAGCACGGCGAGACCGGTCACCGAAGCCCACGCGCCCAGGCTGAGGTGCACTGTGAAGCCGCCGAAGAGCGCGGGCGCGACCGCGCCGGCGATCACGAAGATGAGACCCGCCGTCACGACGGTGGGCACCGAGAGCGCGTAGGGCGAGGCGCCTTGCTGCAAGCGATTGAGAAGCGGGATGTACAGTGCGTACAGCACCGCCGCCGCCAGCGCGAGACCGACGCCGCGCGGATCGAGCGACGCGGCCGACGGCGCGCCGACCATCGCGACGATGCCGCCTAACGAGAGGAGGAGCGCGGCAACGCGCGTGCCGGTGAGGGGCTCCGTGCGCCGCAGCGCGGCGAGCAGCGTGACCCACGCCGGATACGTATAGAAGAGAAAGACCATCGTCGCCGCTGGGATGAACGCCAGGGCGCTGAGCGCGAGCCCGCCGAGCATCGCCTGTCCGACGCCGCCAAGAAGGATCACCTCGCGCAGCCGCCCGGGCGGAAGACGCAGCCGCTCGCGCGATCGCGCCGCGATCACGAACACGGCGCCGGCGAGCAGATATCGCCAGGCCAGCGTCGTCGCCAGCGACGCACCGGCGCGCGCCGCGAGCACGGTAAAGATGGGAATCGTGCCGAAGCAGGCGGCACTCAGCAGCACGAGGAGCGAAGCGCTCGTCGTGCTGCGCGGTGATCGGTGATCGGTCGCCGGTGTTCGCGTCACGTGCTCCTCGGCGCGCGAGTGCGCGCCTCGCACCGCATCTTCATCCCGAACTTCGGTCGGAGCGTGATGCGTGGCTGTAGCGCGACCGGATGATCGGGTACGAGCATCAGACGCCAACGCTGGGCGATCGCCGCCAGCACGAGCACGCCCTCCATCCAGGCGAAGCCTTCGCCGATGCACTGCCGCGTTCCGGCGCCGAACGGATAGTAGGAGAACTTGGGGCGCGACGCCTGGGCGCCGGCCGTCCATCGCTCGGGATCGAATCGTTCCGGATCGGGGAACCAGCGCGCGTCGTGATGGGTGACGTATTGGCTCAGCAGCACGATCGCGTTGGCCGGGATGTCGAACTCGCCGACGCGGAAGGCCCCGACCGCCCGACGGCCGATCACCCACGCCGGTGGATAGAGCCGCATCGATTCGGCGAGCACCATGCGTGTGTACGGCAGCGACGCCAGGTCGGCGGACTCCGGCGGGCGGCCGCCGAGCGCGTCCACCTCCGCGTGTAGCCGCGCTTCGGCCTCCGGGTGGCGCGAGAGGAGATACCACGTCCACGTGAGCGCGTTCGCCGTCGTCTCGTGGCCGGCGAGAAAGATCGTCATCGCCTCGTCGCGCAGCTGCACGTCGGTCATCCGCCCGTGATCGCCTTCGGTGTCCTGCGCCAACAGGAGCATGCTGAGGAGATCGCCCCCGTCCGTCCCGCTGCGGCGTCGCTGCTCGATCATCCGGTAGACGACCGCGTCGAGCCGCTGGCGCACCTCGCGAAAGCGCCGGTTGGTGGGAAGCCACGCCACGTCGTCGACCAGTTCCGAGAAGGGAATCGTGCTGAACATGAAGAGCCGCATCATCTCCGAGATGGCGTCACCGATCTCCGCTTCCTCGCCCCGCACGTCGGCGCCGAAGAGCGTCGTCGCGACGATGCCCAGCGTCAGCCGCATCATCGCATCGGCCACATCGATCGTCTCGCCATCGCGCCAGCCGCTCGTCGCACGCTCGGCGTGGCTGGCCATCACCGCGCCGTAGGCGGCGATCCGATCGCGGTGAAACGCGGGTTGCGCCAGCCGCCGCTGCCGCAGGTGAAACGCCTCCTCGCTCGTCAGCAAGCCGTCGCCGAGAAAGCGCTTCATCCGCTCGATGCCGCGTCCCTTGCGGAAGTTCTTGGCGTCGGTGACGAGCACGTCCTTGATCGCATCAGGATGGTTGAGGAGCACCATCTCCTGCGGCCCCATCTTCCAGCGGACGACGTCCCCATGCTCGCGCGCCAGGCGCAGCAAGAAGCCGAGCATGTCGCGGCGGAAGGAGACGAAGTGGTGTCCCGGGTAGCGGCGGCGGGGGGAGGGGGCGAGCATGTCCCAGAATCAAAGGCGAAACACGCGAAGAATCAAAGCCGAAACACTAAGATTCGTTTTGCAGTTGAGGCGTCTTTACGCAATACGATTTGCCGTGCTAAGTTCCTCTCGTCTTCGAACTCGGATCTCGGAATGGCGACGCGGAAAACGCAGGGTCTGATCATCGGCGTGCTGTGGCTCGTGTACTTGGCCGCGCTTGCCCTCGTGATCGTGATGTACGACAACACGCCGCTGTCGCGCGGGCACGGCTTCCCGCACATGCCGCTCTATGGCGCGGTGGTGTGGTGGTTCTTCTTCTTCATTCCGCTCCTCGGCTCCACCTGGGGCTACTTCAACGATTGGAAGGAGCCCGCCCCGCGCTACGAGACCAAGTAGGCGGTGATCGGTGTTCGGTGATCGGCCTACAAAATGCGAATTGCGGCGACCGGGGTACTATCTCCCGGTCGCCGCTCTTGTGTCAGGGGACGCATACCGGAGTCAACATGATCGTTCGAGAAATTCACCTCACCGCAAAGAACAAGCTCGTGATCGCCTTGGCGCTGATGGCGCTGATGGCCGCTGGGGCCGTGCTGTTCGCCGTCGGCATGACGCTCCTCGTGGCCGCCATCGCGGTCGTCGCCGTGGCCGGCGGCTTTCTCGCCGCCCGCTCGCGGGTTCGGCGGGCATTTGGGCGCCCGGACCCCGCGCCGCTCGCGAGCGCCGTCCCACTCGATCCATCGCGTGAGGTATTCCCGTCGGCGCGCGCGCGCGCTCCGAGGCTGCGAGGCCGGAACGAGGATTGAATATCGAGGGTTGCGGATCGTGGAGTGCGGACCGGGGGTCGTGGCAGGGCGCGGCTCGCTGCGCCGTCATCGGCGGCGCCCGCGCCTCCTGCTCACGCGATCCACGATCCTACGCTAAATCCTCGATCCTCACCCCTCGATCCTAGTTGTTAGTTCCCGGTCAATTTGCCATACTCTTCCCGACGAACAGCTCGCGCGACGCATCCGGCGCGCGGCCGATCCTCGGAGGGGTCTGTGCTCGGTTCACGACGGCGGCTCGATGCGCTACGGTCGGCGCACGCTCGCGCTCGCGGTCCGGGTAACGGATCGCGCAGGAGCCGACCCGGCCGGAGCCCCATGCGCGGCTTGTTCGTGCTTCTCGCGTGCGTGGTAATCTTCCGCGTGTTCTTCAAGCAGACGCCGTTCAGCCGGAGCGCGCGCGCGACCGCATCGGCTCCGGACGCTAACCCGCCACCGGACAACGCGAGCCAACCGTACCTCCCGCAGGGCGAGGAACACAGTGGCATCGCGCTCGACATCCTGATCGACAACTCGGGTTCGATGAAGGACCGCGCCGGCAGCGACGCGCAGCCCAAGTACGTCGTCGCCAAGGCCGCCATCGGGCGCATGCTCGACGCGACCGACTCGGCGGTCGCGCGCCAGCCGGATGTCCCCGTGAAGGTCGCGATGCATACGTTCTCGTCTGACGTCTCGCTCGTTCTGCCGATGCAGCCGTACAACCGCGACTCGGTGCGGGCCGCGCTCGAGCGCATTCCCACACCGAACGGCAGCACGGCGATCGGCCGCGCGATGAGCGAGGCGCGCCTCGAGCTGTATCGGTCGGGCATGCTGCGCAAGAATCTGATCGTCGTCACCGACGGCCAGAACACGACGGGGCCCGATCCGGAAAGCGTCGCGCACGAGATCTTCGACCGGAGTCAGGGCGCGGTGCACATGTACTTCGTCGCCTTCGATGCCCGCGCCTCGCTCTTCTCGTTCTTGCCGTCGGTCAAGGGCGCGGTGCTCGAGGCGCGCGACGGCGCGACGCTCGGCCTCGCGCTGAACGATCTCTACACGAACAAAGTGCTCGCCGAGGCCGTCGATACGACGGCGCTTACCCCGCGCCGGGCGCCCGACACGAATACTGTTCGCCGCGATCCGGCGGCGCCCATGAGTCCCCCCACCCGGAAGCCCTTCAGATGATCTTTTCCAAGATCGGCCAAGCGATTCAGGCGTTCTTCAACGGGATCGCCAATGCGCTCATCGCCCGCGATCCGATCTCCGTGATGCAGCTCGAGATCGACCGTCAGGCCGAGCGGCTTAGGACGGGGCGCGAGGGCGTCGAGCAGTATCGCGGACTCGTCGAGCGCGTCGCGCGGCAGGTCGCGATGGGGACGGCGAACACCAACCGGCTCACGGCACAGATCAAGTCGCACCTCAAGGCGGGCAACGAAGCGATGGCGGCGCAGCTCGCCGTGCAGCTCAAGGCGGGGCGGGATGAGCTGACGCAGAACACCGAGCAGCTGACGATGCACGAGGAGGCGTACAAGAATCATCTCCTCAAGTTGCAGGAAGGCAACAAGAACATGGCGAAGCTGCGCGAGAAGACGCAGAAATATTCGGCCGAGCTGAAGATGAGCGCCGCCGAAGCGGAGATTGCGCGCGTCGCCGAATCGCTCGGCCAGTCGCTGAGTGGGAACCTGACGACGGACCTGGGTCAGATTGAATCGGTCATCCAGGGCCAGATCGACGCCAACCGCGGCCGGGCCCGGGTCGCCGCCGACATGTCGTCGCAGGGCGTCGATGAGATCAAGGCCACCCAGCGCGCCGAGCAGGTGGAGGCGATGGAAATTCTCGACCAGTTCAAGGTCGAGATGGGACTGAAATCGCCGGAGACCACTCCGGTGTCTGAATCCACGACGAAGGACCTCGGTCCGGCGCAGACGAACTGATACCGACAGCCGACAGCCGATAGCCGAATTCAACCAGGAGCTCGACCGTCCAATGGCATCTCGAATCAAGCCGGCAGGGTGGCTCATCATCGCCGCCATCATCGCGGGCCTCACGTGGTTCGGCATCACGCGGCTGAGCTCAAAGACGGGCGGCGGCGTCGCCTCGGTCTTCTCGAAGGACGACATGGCGCAGAAGGGTGCCGAGGCGCCCGACGCGAACGGCGTGACGACGAAGAAAGAATACAGCTACGTCGCCGCGGCGCGGCTTCCCGAGGTGAAGGGGACGTCGAACTACAAGCCGATGACGGACCGCACCGTGCGCATGGCGGTGAACGTGTGGGCGGGGTGGGCGCCGCTCTTCTACGCCAACGGCGGCGCGAAGGCCGGCAAGGTCTGGAAGGATGCGACGGGCCAGCCGTTCAAGCTCCAGATCACCCTGATCGATGACCCCGTCGCGATGCGCGATGCGTACGCCGCCGGCGACGTGCACATCGGCTGGGCGACGCTCGACATGGTTCCCCTCTTGGTCGAGAGTCTGCGCAAGGACTCGCGCACGATGCCGCGCATCTTTCAGCAGGTCGACTTCTCCAACGGCGGCGACGGCATCGTCGTGCGCAGCAAGGTGAAGACGGTCGCCGACCTGCGCGGCAAGACGTGCGTGCTCGCGCAGAACTCGCCGTCCCAATACTTCCTGCTCAACACCCTCCTCGACGGTGGCGTGCAGCCGAGCGAGGTGACGTTCAAGTACACACAGGACGCGTTTCAGGCCGCGGCGGCGTTCAACGCCGACAAGAGCATCGATTGCGTCGCCAGCTGGTCGCCCGACATCTACAATCTCGAGAAGGTCGCCGGCAACCGCATCCTCGTCACGACGCAGACGGCGAATAAGCTGATCGCCGACGTCTGGTTCGCGCGGGCCGACTTCGCCAAGGACAATCCGGCGATCATCGAAGGAATCTCGCGTGGCGTCTTCGACGCGATGGAGTCGTTAAAGGATGCCGCGGCCAAGGCACAGGTCGCGAAGTACATGGCCGACGCCTACTCGATTCCGGCCACCGACGCGACGAGCATGCTGGGCGACGCGCATTGGACCAACTTCGCCGAGAACAAGGCGTTCTTCCTTGACGCCAGCAACCCGTCGAACTTCGAGCGCGTCTGGCAGAACGCCAACTTCATCTACAAGCGGCTCGGCGCGATCACCACGGCGACGCCGTTCGACCAGGTGATGGATTTCTCGGTCGTGCAGAAGCTGTCGAAGGAAGCGAAGTACGCGGCATCGAAGGACGAATACCAGACGACGTTCGTGCCGACGAACGCGAGCACGGTGCAGGCGGAGAGCAACGAGATCCTCACCAAGACAGTGGTGATTCAGTTCTTTCCCAACTCCGACAGCATCGACAAAGTCGTCACGCTCCCCGACGGACGGAAGCAGCCATACGACCCAAACGCGCCGAACGTCGTCGAGGAGATCGGGCGCCTCGCCGGCCAGTACGGCAACGCGCGCATCGTGATCGAAGGGCACACCGACGGCTCGATGCGGGGACAGATCGACCCGTCGGCGGTGAAGGAGCTTTCGCTGCGGCGCGCGAACGCGGTGAAGCAGTCGCTCACTCGCAAGTTCAAGAGTCTGCAGCCGAACCAGTTCGTCACGAACGGACTCGGCTGGGACCGCCCGGCGGATGCGACGGATCCAACTAATCACGCCAAGAACCGGCGCGTCGAGGTGAAGGTCTACCCACTCGAAGCCGTGAAGTGATGGCGACGAAGGCACCGAAGCAGGCGTCGTCGCTCAGCTCCTCGTTTCTCACCCTTCGCGCCGATCCGGCGCCCGCCGCACGGTGGGCGTTGGGCTTCGGCGCCGTCGCGTTCATCGTGCTCGTCTGGTGGTTTCTCACTCGTGGCGCGAGCGCCGAGGTGCGCATCATCTCGCCGGTGTTGTTGCCGAGCCCGGGCGAGGTGGTGCGGAGCCTACCGGGCTTGGTGCGCGAGCGCGACCTCTTCGCCAGTCTCGCCGCGACGTTGCAGCGCGTGCTCGCCGGGTTCGCGCTGGCGATCCTCGTCGGCGTGCCACTCGGCATCCTCGCCGGCACGTCGGGCGCGTTCAAGGCGGCGGCGGCGCCCGTCGCGCTCTTCATGCGCAACATCCCCGTCGCCGTGCTGATTCCGCTGACGATCTTCTGGTTCGGCATCGACGAGAAGCAGAAGGTGGCGTTCATCTTTCTCGCAACGGTGCCTTTCATCTTCAGCGACGCGGTCGCCGCGGTGCTCGCCGTGCCGGAGCGATTCGTCGAGACGGCGCAGACGCTCGGCGCCAAATCGCATCAGATCGTCGGCAAGGTGCTCGTCCCGCTGGCGATGCCGGACATCTACACGAGCCTGCGATCGCTGTTTGGCCTCGCCTTCGGCTACATCATGTTGGCCGAGCTGATCAACAGTAAGCACGGGCTCGGCTACCTGATCAACACGAGCCAGCGGCGCGGCCAGACGGAGGACATCTTCATGATCCTCATCGTCATTGGCTTGGTGGCCTACCTCATCGATCGCGTCCTGCTCCTCTTTCAGCGCGGATTCTTCCCGTACCGGAGCGCGAAGGAATGAGCGCGGGAGGGCGTGCGACATCTACGAAACCCGTTGAAGCGAATGCCCCGAGTCCCATCTCGGTTGACACCATTCGCGAGCTGGCGCCGGAGGCGGGAGCGACTGCCGCGCCCGCGGCGGCACCGCCACCGATCGTCGAGTTCCACGACGTCACCAAGACGTACGACGACGGCTATACGGCGATCAAGAACATCACCTTCCGCGTCGACGACCTTCCGGGCGTGGGCGAATTCGTCACGATCCTCGGACCCTCGGGGTGCGGCAAGTCCACCATTCTTCGACTGATCGCCGGCCTCTCGCCGCAGCATCCGCCCACGACGGGCTCGGTGAAGGTCGCCGGCCGCGACGTGATGGGGCCCGGCGCTGACCGCGGCATGGTCTTCCAGGACTACACGTCGTTCGACAATCGCACGGTGCTCGACAACGTCGCCTTCGGCCTCGAGTGCCAAGGCGTGCCGGCGGCCGAGCGCGCCGAGCGCGCCAAGGCGGAGATCGAGAAAGTCGGGCTCGACGTGGTGCGTGACGCCGACAAGTATCCGCACCAGCTCTCGGGCGGAATGCGGCAGCGCGTCGCGATCGCGCGCACGCTCATCCTCAAGCCGCGCATCATCCTGATGGACGAGCCCTTCGGCGCGCTCGACCCGACCACGCGGCTGCACATGCAAGACTTGCTCGTCAACCTGTGGCGCGAGATGCAGGCCACCGTCTTCTTCATCACGCACTCGATCGAGGAAGCGGTATATCTCGGAGACCGCACCTTCATCATGTCGGCCGCGCCGGGGACGATTCTCCAGCAGCTCGAGGTGCCGAAGCCCGACCGTCCGGCGAAGGTGATGCAGCGCGAGAAGGCGTTTCTCGACGTGGCCTTTTCCATCCGCGACACGATCGACAAGCTCGAGACGTCCACCAAAGCCGGCGACTAGCCGCAGCGGCATGCCGAACTCCACCGACGACGCATCGATCCTGACGTACGTGAAGCACGCGTTCCTCGTGCCCTGGAACCTCGTCCTCTTTCTCGGCGCGGCGGTCGGCGCGGCGGTGAGCCCGTATCCCGATGCCTTTCTCCCAATCCTCGGCGCCGCCGAGCTCGGCTACCTCGGGCTGATGTCATCGCTCCCCGCCTTCCGGTTGGCGATCGATGCGAAACTCCACAAAGACGCGCGCACGGACGAGCAGCTCGCCCGCGCCGATGCCGGCGCGAGCCTGATGGACATTCTCGTCGCGCTCACCGCCGAAGACCGCCTCCGCTTCGAGCGGTTGCGCCGGCGCTGCCGCGACATGCGCACGCTCGCGTCGGAGGTGCAAGGCGATACGGGCACGAGTACCGTCGGCGACCTGCGTACGAGCGGCCTCGACCAACTCCTCTGGGGATTCCTCCGTCTCCTCCGCCACCACAACGCGCTCGACCGGCTGCTGCAGACGATGAACGAGCTCGAGATCACGACGACGATCACCGACGTGCAGACCGGCTTGTCGCAAGCGAAACTGGCGAACGACGACCGGCTCCAGCACTCCTACGAGGACCGGCTCGCCACGGCGCAGCAGCGCCTCGAGTATTTCCAGCGCACGACGAAGGACGCGAGATTCGTCCGCGCCGAGCTCGACCGCATTGAAGAAAAGATCCGCGCGCT
>JBDUCS010000278.1:0-5663 GCA_040003335.1 Gemmatimonadaceae bacterium
CGAGCGATTCCGCCTCGAGGTCATCAGCCAGGCCGAGCACGTGCGGCGCGCCGTCGGCGAGGCGCGAGGGGCGCGCGACGCCAGCGGCCTGGAGCGCCATGCGCGCGAGCTGCGCGCGGCGCTCGACACGCTCCGCGACTCCGCGCAGAGCTTCGGCGAGCAGGCACTGGCAGGGTTCGTCTCCGCGTGGGGCGATCGCATGTTCGCCGTCGACGCCACCGCCCTCGGCGCGCTCGACGAAACGGCCGCGCTCCTCGCCGATCCGGCGACGAAGGGTGACGCGCTGATGGCGCGACTCGCGCAACTCGACCCCGCCGCCGCGCCGGCGCGCCGCCGCGACGACCGCCGCGAACGCTACCGCACGCCGAGCGGCCACGAGCTGCGAGTGATCCTGGACGCAGGCATCGCCGGCATCGACAAGCTCGAGCTCCAGCCGCTGAGCGCGCCGGCGCACATCCCGGAAGAGGACGTCGTCGACATCGATACGCTTCTCTATCGCGGCGACGCCGCGAAGGAGCGGGCGCGAGCGCTGCGCGAAGAGATGCGTCTCGGCGCCCAGCCGCCGGATGCGCACACGGTCGCCGAGCTGCTCGACCTGCTCGACCTCGCTGCCAGCGGGTGACCCCGGTCCGAGCGGCAGCGTGACTTCGCGTTGGAAGACCGCGGTCGGCGTGCTGCTGAGTGCGGCGTGTCTTGTCTGGACCGTCCGCGGCATCGATGTCCACGAGGTGTCCGCGGCGCTTCGCGACGCGAGCGTGCCGCTCCTCCTGCTCGCGGCGGTCGTCGCGACAATTCCGTTCGGCGTACGGGCCCGGCGCTGGCGCACCCTGCTCGATCCGGTCGCCCACCACTTGCCGCTCGGGCCGTTGTGGCGAAGCGTTGCGATCGGCGCGATGATCACGAACGTCATGCCCGGTCGGCCCGGCGAGTTCGCGCGCGCCTATGCGCTCACGCGCGAGACCGACCGCGTTCGATTCTCGGCGGCGTTCGCGTCGATCGTCGCCGACCGAGTCTTTGATGCCGTCGCCGTTCTCCTGTGGCTCCTCGCAGTGGTCGCGTCCCCGTATTTCCCCAAGGGCGCGCTGGCCTCGGGGAGCATCGCCAGTTGGATCATCGTCGGCGTCGCGCTCTGCGCCGCCGGACTCGGTGCGCTCTACGCGATCGTTTTTTTTCCGGGACCGCTGCTCGCGCTGTACGATCGCGTCACGGGTCGCCTGCCGGCCAAGCTGCGCGACAGGGTCCGCGCCACCATCGTCTCGTTCACCGAGGGGCTCGGCGCACTGCGCAGCCCGCGCCGCTTCGCCGCGGTGCTCGCCTGGTCGCTCGTGCAGTGGCTCATCAACGGATGCGCTTTTTGGCTGGCGTTTCTCGCCGTGGGCATCCACGCCGGCCTGGGGGCCGCGCTGTTCTTGCAGGGCCTGATCGCGCTCGGCGTCGCGCTGCCGAGCTCTCCCGGATTCGTGGGCGTCTTCGAAGCGCTCGCGAAGATCGGCTTGCCGATTTTCGGCGTGAGCCAAACGCTCGCGGTGACGTGGGCGGTCGGCTTCCACCTCTTTACGTTCCTGCCGATCACGCTCTTTGGCTTTTACTATCTGTGGAGGCTGGGCGCGGGGTTCGGCGACATCTCGGGGCGCGCCGGACGGCCGTCGTGAGCCGCACGGCTCGTGTCGCGGCGCAGGGGAAGGTGAACCTCGCGTTGCGCGTGCTCGAGCGGGAAGCCTCGGGATACCACGCGATCGAGACGCTGTTCGCGCGGCTGGAGCTGGCGGACGCGGTCGTCGTCCGCACGGGGATGCGCGGCCGTTCGATCGACTGCCACGGCGCAACGTGGACGGAGGAGCTGCCGGCCGATCAGAACCTCGCCTACCGCGCCGCGCTCGCCTACGCGTCCGAATCCGGCTGGCCACGCGGCTTCGCAATCGAAATCGAGAAGCGTATCCCGATGGGCGGCGGTCTCGGCGGCGGCAGCGCCGACGCTGGTGCCGTCCTCCGTGCGCTCGATGCGCTCGCGTCGCGTGCGCTTCCACCGGAGCGCATGCGCGACCTCGCCGCCACGCTCGGCGCCGATGTGCCGTTTCTCGCCGGCGATGCCGCCCTCGCGTTGGCGCGTGGGCTCGGCGGCGAGCTGACGCCGCTCGAGCCGCTGCCGTCGGCGCACCTGCGCCTGATATTCCCACCGTTCGGCATCCGGACCGCCGACGCCTATCGGTGGATCGACGATGCGCGCGGCGATGGGGCACCGCCGCCCGCCGCGCGCCTCACACCGGCCGACGCGTCGGACTGGATGGCCGTGTCGCGCATTGCCGCGAACGACTTCGAGCCCGTCGTGATCGCGCGCCATCCGGACATCGGCGCACGCCTCGCGCTCCTGCGCGACGCGGGCGCCGATTTCGCCCGCATGTCCGGCTCCGGCTCGACGCTCTTCGGCCTGTGGCACCGCGCCGCGCCGCCCGCATCGCTCGATGCGCTCACCGTCGCGACCCGCACCGCGTCGCGTGTTGTTCCGGTCGAGATCGGGGAGTAGCTTTCGGGGCTGTTGCCCCTTCGTCCAATGGCAGGACAGCAGACTTTGGATCTGCGAATGGTGGTTCGAATCCACCAGGGGCAACTACGATCGGTGCTCGGTGTTCCGTGACCCGACACGCACCGTATTACTGTCGAACGCCCCGATCACCGACCACCGAGCACCGATCACCGCATGGATGAGCTTCTCACCCCCCGTCGCGGATTCAAACTCCTCGCGGGCACGGCGAACCGGCCGCTCGCCGAGGAGATCGCGCGCGGGCTCGGCGTCGAGCTGGCGAAGTGCACCGTGTCGCGCTTCGCCGACGGCGAGATCTTCGTCCGCATCGATGAGAATGTGCGCGGCTACGATGTCTTCATCATTCAGCCGACGAATCCACCCGGCGACACCATCATGGAGCTCTTGCTGATGGTGGATGCGGCGCGCCGGGCCTCGGCGGCGCGCATCACGTGCGTCATGCCGTACTACGGCTACTCGCGACAGGACCGCAAGGACCAGCCGCGCGTCGCCATTGGCGCCAAGCTCCTGGCGAACATGATTGTCACTGCGGGTGCCGACCGCGTGCTCGGCGTGGACTTCCACCAGCACCAGCTGCAGGGCTTCTTCGACATCCCCGTCGATCACCTCTATGCGGCGCCGGTGCTCACGTCGCACTACCGCCGCAAGGGACTGAAGGACGTCGTCGTCGTCGCGCCTGACGTCGGCTCGGCGAAGATGGCGCGCGGCTTCTCCAAGCGGCTGAACGGCACCTTCGCAATCATCGACAAGCGGCGGCCCGCGGCGAACGTGGCCGAGGTGCTCAACGTCGTTGGCGAGGTGGAAGGGCACGATTGCTTGATCCCCGACGACATGATCGACACCGCCGGCACCGTGACCGCCGCGGCGCGCGTGCTCAAGGATCTAGGAGCCAAAGACATCTATGTATGCGCGACCCACGCGCTCTTGTCGGGTCCCGCCGCCGAGCGATTGTCCAACGCGCCGATTGTCGAGGTCTGCGTCACCGACACGGTTGCGGTCCCACCCGAGCGCCACTTTCCGACCTTGAAGGTGCTGTCGGTCGGCGAGCTCCTCGCGAAGGCGATCCGTTTCACGCATAGCGACCAATCGGTGTCGAGCTTGTTCGAGTAATACGCGCGTCGGTTACATTGCACAGTGGGCAGTATGCTGTAGGACCGGGGGTGGATGGCCGCGTAAATGCGCGGTCAGTCCGTCTCCCTCGGAATTAGAACGGAGTCAGTCATGGCCACAGCCAATCTTTCCGCCACCATCCGCACCGAGACCGGCAAGGGCGCCGCGCGCAAGCTTCGCGCGGGCAAGCAGGTTCCGGCGGTGATCTATGGGCATCATCGCGATCCGCAGCCGCTCGCCCTCGATACGCGCGAAGTCGAGCGTCTTCTCGATCGCGTCGCCTACGAAACGACGGTCATCGAGCTGACCCTCGGTGAGACGATGGCGCGGACGATCATCCGCGAGATCCAGCGCCATCCCTTCAAGCGGCAGATTCTGCACATCGACTTCCAGGAGCTCGTTGCCGGCGAGATGATCGTCGTCAACGTGCCGCTCGTCATCGTCGGCACGTCGCCCGGTGTGCGGACCGAGGGCGGCACGCTCGACCATGTCCTCCGCGAGCTCGAGGTCGAGGTGGATCCGGCCAACATCCCGAACCACATCGACGTCGACGTGAGCGAGCTAGGCCTGAACCAGTCGATCCACGTGCGCGACCTGAAGCTTCCCGAGGGGATCGCCGTTCTCAACGACGAAGATGCCCCGGTCGTGATCTGCGCCCCGCCGCGCGTCGAGGCGGAAGTCGCCCCGGCTGCTGGTGAGGTCGTCGAAGGCGAGGCTGGCGCCGAGCCCGAGGTGATCCGCAAGGCGAAGACGGACGACGAGACGCCTGAGGCCAAGTAGGCGGTGATCGGTGTTCGGTGATCGGTGATCGGTGCGACTGGTTGCCAGCAATCGGGGGTCGTCCACGCGCTCCACGCAGCACCGAGCACCGAGCACCGAGCACCGAGCACCGAGCACCGAGCGCCGAGCTGAACGCGGACGGCCGATAGGCCCGGTGCTCCGCGCGGCTCGTCGCTAGAAACCGACGGCGATCGGGGTTACGCAGTTGGCCGATCACCGAACACCGCTCACCGATCACCGTGAAGTTACTAGTTGGACTGGGAAATCCCGGACGCGAGTACGAGAACACGCGCCACAACGTCGGCTGGTGGGTGCTCGACCACCTCGCCGACGTTTGGCATTTCGACGGCTGGCGAAAAGACGGCGACGCGCTGACCTCCACCGGTGTGGCGGCCGGCACGAAGGTCCGGCTCTGCAAGCCGCTCACGTTCATGAACCTCAGCGGCGCCGTGCTGCGCCCGTACCTGCGGCGCCCGTTTTGGGCAGCAAAGACGGATCTCCTCGTCGTCGTCGATGACGTCGCGCTTTCCATCGGCCGCCTTCGCCTTCGTGCGAACGGCAGCGCTGGCGGGCACAACGGGCTCAAGAGCATCCAAGGCGCGCTCGGCGGCAACGAGTACGCGCGCATGCGCATCGGCATCAAGCCGCTGGACGAGCGGCGCGAGATCGGCGACCTCGCCGACTTCGTGTTGGACAAGTTCGACAAGCACGAGCGTGCGGCGGTCCTCGACCTGATGCCCCGCCTCGCCACGGCCACGGAGCTCTGGATCCGTGAGGGCATCGACGAGACCATGAACACCTACAACGGTGATCGGTGACCGGTGTTCGGTGTTCGGGAGGACTCCGAATACCGCGTGCCGCCAGCCAGCGATCACCGAGCTTCGATCACCGATCACCGAGCGCCGATCACCGTGTTGAGACTAGGCATCGTAGGTCTACCAAACGTCGGCAAGTCGACGCTGTTCAACGCGCTCACCGCGGCGGGCGCCGAGGCCGCGAATTATCCGTTCTGCACCGTCGAGCCGAACGTCGGCATCGTCGAGGTGCCGGACGACCGCCTCCCCAAGCTCGCCGACGTCGTGCAGCCCAAGCGCACCGTGCCCGCGGTGGTCGAGTTCGTCGACATCGCCGGGCTCGTGAAGGGCGCGGCCAGCGGCGAGGGGCTCGGCAACAAGTTCCTCGCCAACATCCGCGAGACCGACGCGATCGTGCACGTCGTGCGCTGCTTCGA
>JBDUCS010000032.1:0-18920 GCA_040003335.1 Gemmatimonadaceae bacterium
CACCAGCTCCAGCGCCATGGCCGGCGTGATCGCCAGCGCGAGGGGCGCACGCGCGCGCAGCATCCGCGCGCCGCGCTGCGCCGACGTGACGGGGAGGATCGCGACCGCGCCCCCGGTCACGCGCGCCGCGGCGAGCGCGACATCGCTGTCCGGGACGAGGACGAGGAGCTGCGTTTCGGCAACGTCGGTGGCAACGCGCTCGACGAGTGGCGCGAGGATGGGGGCCAGATCGGTCTCGCTGTGCGGGAGCACGTGGAGCACGTTCTGGTTGCGCCCCACTCCGGTCCGCTCGCTGTTCTCAGACTCGTCCACCGCTTGCTCCTGGTCACGCACGTTGTCAATGGCGCCCGCGCCGTGGAGTATAGCGGCTGCCGATGTTGGACGTCAGGTTCCGGCGATCACCGTTCGTAGTTCGGGTTACGTTGCCCGGTCGCCACGAACACCGAACACCGAACACCGAACACCGATCACCGGGTTGCCATGCTCCCTCGCCACTTCTCGCCCTCAGCGAACATCGCGGACCTCAAGGAGTCGGCGACGATCGCGGTGTCCGCGCGCGCCAAGGCGCTTCGTGCGAGTGGGTTGACGGTGATCGACCTCGGCGCCGGTGAGCCCGATTTCGAGACACCGCGCTTCATCCGCGAGGCGGGCGAGCGGGCGATCGAGGCGGGAGCGACGCGCTACACGATCACCGAGGGGATCGTCGAGCTGCGCTCCGTGATCGCCGAGCGCGCGAACGCCGTCTACGGAGGCGCCGACCGCGTCGACGCGAAGGATGTGGTGGTCGGGACCGGATCGAAGCAGGCGCTGTTCAACGCCTGCTTCGTGTTGTTCGGGCCCGGCGATGAGGTGCTGATTCCGACGCCCAGCTGGACCAGCTACTACGAGATGGTGTCGCTGGCGCGCGCGACGCCCGTGCCGGTACACGGCGATCCGGACGCCGGCCTCAAGGTGTCGGCCGAATCGCTCGCGGCGGCGGCGACGCCGCACACCCGTGGCGTGATGCTCAACTCGCCGTGCAACCCGACGGGCGCCGTCTACTCGCGGGACGAGCTCGCGGCGATTCTCGCGTTGGCCGACGACCGCGGCTGGTGGGTGATCAACGATCAGATCTACGGACGCATCTCATACGACGGGCGCGTCGCCGAGCCGCTCGACATCGTGACGACGCGCGACCGGCTGATCGTGATCGACGGCGTGGCCAAGGCGTATGCGATGACCGGGTGGCGCATCGGGTGGGCGATCGCGCCGCGCGCCGTCGCGGCGGCGATGGCGGCGTTGCAGTCGCATACGACGAGCAATGCTGCCGCCGTGTCGCAGCACGCGGCGTTGGCGGCGCTGACCGATGTGGCGCGGGCCGATAACGCCATCGCCGCGATGGTCGCCGAGTTCCGCGCGCGCCGCGACGCGGCGATGGCGGTGCTCGACGCCGAGCCGGCATTGCGGTACGTGTATCCCAGCGGCGCGTTCTATCTCTTTTGCGACGTGCGCGTGCCGGGCGAGCCGGCGGCCGACGCAGGGGGCGCGTTCGCGCGCCGGCTGCTCGATGAGCGAAGCATCGCCATCGTTCCCGGCTCGGCGTTCTACACGCCCGATTGGGTGCGGCTCTCGTACGCGGCGCCGATGGCGGACGTGCTGGCCGGAGCGCGGGCGATCGTCGATACCTATCGCAGTTCCCGATAGGCGTCGCGCGCGTCCTTCCTCGCTGCGCTCCTCGGGACGGGAACGGGTGTTCTCGAACGGGTCGCCCTGCTGCACTCGATTCCCGCGCGCGTTGCGCTATGTTAGCTCGCACGATGCATGAGACCATGAGTGGAGCCCGGGCGTGAACGTCGCCGTGCAAGTCGAGCCGTCCGATGGCACGCCGGCGGAGGTGGAGTATCGGTGGGATGTCGACACGGACATCCTCACGGCGCGGCTGCGCAACGGGCCGCACGGCCACGGCATGTCGGGCTCGGTGGAGCTGAGCGGGAGCGACGGCTCGTGGGTGATTCTCGAAGTGAAGCAGGGAAGCATCGCCGGTGTCGAGGTCGCCGTCTGGCCCGACGTGCGCAGCGTGCCGACGCTCTCCGTGCCGCCGGAGATCGAGGATGCGCGCGTGCTCGTCCCCGAGCGGCGCTCACAGCCTGGACTGGCCCTGCTCCAAGTGGACACGCGTCTGCTCGCCGCCGCCGACGAGGCCGAGCGTACCATTCACTTCACGCTGAACGGCAGCCTCGCGGTGCGCACCGTGCGGATCGCCCGCGACGTGCTGCTCGACCTCGACGAGCAGGCGTCCGTAACCGGGCTCTGGCTCCTGAACGTCCCGCCCTTTCCGACCGCGGAGTGAGACTGCCGTGATCACGACCATCGTGCTGATCAAGTGCGAGCCGAAGCACATTCCGCAGTGCGCCCGCCAGCTCGCCGGCATCGAAGGCGTGATCGAGGTCTATTCGGTGAGCGGCGAATGGGACCTGGTCGCGATCGTGAAGGTCGCGCAATACGAGCAGATCGCCGAAGTGGTGACGGAGCAATTCACGCAGGTGAGCGGCATCCAGCGCACGCAAACGCTCACGGCGTTCCGGGCCTACTCGAAGAAGGATCTGGAGCAGGCCTGGGACATTGGGATCGAGTAACGGGGAGAAACACTAACAGCGCGAACGTCTCGCCGCCGTCAGTCTTGCTTCCGCTCGAGACACCAATTTTCTCGCGTGCGGAAGATCTCCTCCCACTGTCCCTTCTCGAACCGCAGCACGGTGAGAAACGTGTTGTCGGCGTACTTCCATCCCTCGAGCATGATCTCATCGACGCCGTCGACGCCGAGGATGTCGAGGTGGTCGACGTAGCGGCGGAAGGTGGTGGTCTTGAGCGGCGCGTTCACGCGGTGCACGTACGTCGCGCGGTACGTTCCGGCGCTGTCCGCGTCGCCGATCAGCAGCAGGTTCGACGCGCGGGTGAGTGCGGGACCCAGCGTGTCGAGCCGGTTGTCGATCAGCTGCGCGACGATGGTCGGCCAGCGGCCGGTGCCGGTCTCGACCACCTGCACGTTCAGGTGGAGCGAGTCGATGGCGCGGTGGTCGAGCCCAACGACGGAGCCCGACTCGTACGCCATCTGGAGCGCGACGCGGCGCGCCTGCGCGTCGGAGACCGCCGACGTCGGATGTGGCCGCTCGTTGTCGCGGTTGGTCGCGAACAAGTCGACGTTGAATTCCGTCGCCGACTCGAGGTCGACGCGCACCACGGCGAGGGGCGTCAGCGTGCCGCACCCCTTGAGCGAATAGACCGGGCCGTACGGATCTTCCCACATGCCCTTGCGCACGCGGACCGAGCCGAGCGGCTTGCCGTCGCGGTAGAGCGGATAGGCGTCGCCCTTGCGGAAGTACAGCGAGTCGAAGCGCAGCCATCCGGCGTAGTCGAGCACGATCTCGTGGAGACGATCCTTCTCGACCGCAGCGATCGGGATCATGCGCGGGTCGCGTGCGTCGCCGAAGATTTGGAAGAGAATGGTCGGCCGCGTGTCGAGGTTGAGCTGCGGCTCGGGACGGGGCTTCGCCGCCTCGCCCTCGCGTACGAGCGACGCCGTCGCCTTGCGCTTGTCGCACGCGGTGACGCCGACTAGCATGCTCGCGATGACACTTCCGAACGCCAGGACGCGCGCCAAGTGGCGCAGATGCACGACGGTCGTGCGAGGCACGGGCCTCGTGTTGGGACGATGAGCGGAACGGCGCGAAGGAGACATGGCTGCTGAGCCGGGTGTAGGCGTTCGTGGAGTGTTGAAGCGCGTCATGGGGCAGCTGCCCATGGCTCGCGCCGTGATCGATGCGGTACCGCTCGAACGCATGAGTGGCGATGGCGACCGTCCATGCCTCGTCGACGCCCGTTCCGTCGAGGATGCAACGCTCCGCTCTCACGCCGTTGGTCGCGATCGTCACAGCGCGTTCGCCGCCTTTCTCGACGGCACGCAACACAGTGACTATCGGCTCGTGATCGGCCGCGCCCCAGTGGTCGTCGGCCGCGTGGCGGCGGCGATTCGGGAGCGCGTGGACCGAAAGCTGCGCGCGTGGGGCACGCCGCTGGTCGAGGAGCGCGTCTACGCGCCCCTGGCACACCTGTCGCCCCGTGAGCGCGCGGCGCTGCTGGACGCGGCGCCCGGCGTCGTGGTCGATACCACCGTGCCGGACGCCGACGGCGTGATCCCCGCGCCGCACCCGCTGCTGCTGCTCGAGCGCGCCAAGTTCGCCGTGTCGCGCGACCGTGAGGCCGCCGAGCGCACCCTCGCCGAGCGGTGGTGCGCGGCCGAGCAGCGGCCGCTCTTCATCGATGGGGGGATCGGCGGGAGCGAGGTCGTCGGCGGCGCCGCGTGCGCCATCGGCGTGATCAAGAGCCATCGCACACTCTACGTCGACGACGGTGGGTTGGACGTCCTGTTCGCCTTGGCGAAGGGCGAGCGGACGAGCGTGGTCTCGATCGCGCCGCGCGGCCGCGCCGCGGTGTACAGTTGGTATCTCCGCTTGCGCGATGCGGCGGGCCACGACGCGCTGTGGGGCACGGTGCGCGTCGAGGTTGCGCCGTGCGCCGACCCGACGAGGCGCGCCAACGACGTCTCGCAGTGGATTTTGGCCGAGATGGCGCCGAACGCGATGCCGGATGCGCGGTGGGACAAGATGGCGTACGGGGTACGAAACACCGAAGAGTTCCTGCGCGCGTTGTAGCGCGGGCCGGACCTCCGCTGATCGGTGTTGGGGTCGGTGTTCGCAATAGCCCCATCACCCTTGCACATTTCGCCGGCGCCTCCATACCGAGCACCGATCACCGAGCACCGAGCACCGAGCACCGCATGCTGTTAGGCCGGGTCGTCGCCACAGAGTTCAAGCCAAACACGCCGCACCAGTTCCATTTCTGGACGGCGGTCGACTCGCCGGTCGGCATCGGGACGATCGTGCGGGTCGATGGATCGCAGCCGGTGGAAGGGGTGATCCCGCGCGTCTACGGCGTGGTGATCGAGGGATTCAGCTTCACCGACCTCGCCTCGGCGATGCACGACGTGATCGGACACGACGGCGACCCGGCGAGCGCGGGCTTCGCCGTCACCGAGCGGACCGAGGTCCGCCTGTACACCGCGGCGGTGCTGCGGCAGGTCCCGGAGGAGCCGCTGCAACCGGTACCGATGGGCGTCGTGCATCTCGCCGACGACGCCGACGTCGCCCACGCGCTGCGCATGGACACCTACCTCAAGCCTGGCGCGCGCACGGGCATTCCGATCGGCTTGTATCACGCCGGCAAGATGAACTCGCCGATCTATCTCGACGCCGATTTTCTCATCGGACCCGAGGCGGCGCACCTCAATATCACGGGCGTCTCCGGTCTGGCGACGAAGACGAGCGCCGTGGAATGGATGCTGGCATCGATCTTCGCGCACTTCCCGGAGCAGAAGGGGAGCGTCGCCGCGGTCTGCTTCAACGTCAAGGGTCCCGACCTACTCTTTCTCGACAAGGCGGGCGAGCTCACTGACGAGGATCGGGCGATGTACGACGCGCTCGGCGTTCCCGCGGCGCCGTTCGACAACGTGCACTACTACGCGCCGCACAAGGCCGACGGTTTCTCGCTCAACACGCTGCGCTCCAACGACGCGATCGGCGACAACGTCGAGCCGCTGACGTGGGGACTGCGCGAGGTGATGCAGTTCGCCGAGGTGATGCTGAACCGCGACGACGTCGACGCCAAGTCCGACGCGCTGATCGACTTCATCAAGGAGCGCGTGCTCGACCGCGAGTACAAGGACGCCACGCTCAAGCACACGCACCGCGTGCGATCGTTCGCCGACCTCGAGCAGTGGTTTCGCGATGTGCTGGAAAGCGTCGAGGAGTCGAACCGCGGCGACAGCTGGAAGACGCACCACGTGGCGACGATCCGAAAAGTGCGCAACCGGCTGATCAACATCTCGCAGCGGTGCGCCGGCCTCGTGACCGACGATGGGATGCCGAGCGACCTGCCGTGGGGGAGCTTCGAAGACCGCGCGGTGTACGTGATCGACGTCGCGCTGCTCGAGGAGGACGCGCAGGACCTGATCTTTGCGCGTATCGTGACCAAGCTTCGCGAGCAGCTCGAGAAGCGCGAGCTCGGGGTGAAGCACGTGATCGTCTTTGTCGACGAGCTCAACAAGTACGCGCCGGGCGATGGTCCCGAGACCTACGTGAAGAAGATGCTGCTCGACATTAGCGAGCGCGGGCGCTATCTGGGTCTCGTGCTGTTCAGCGCGCAGCAGTTCCGCTCGCAGGTGCACCGCCGCGTCGTCGGCAACGCCGGCACATCGGTGTACGGACGAATGGATTCCGATGAGCTCGCCACGCCCGGCTACGCCACGCTCAGCCCGGCAACGCGGATCAAGCTCGCCACGCTCTCGAAGGGACAGCTGATGGTTCGACACCCGCACTTCACGCAGCCGATCTTCGTCACCTTCCCGCGTCCCGCCGTGATGCGCGGCCGGGATGGTGCCGAGCGATGGCCGCAGGCGGCGGACGTGACGCTGGATAGCGCGGTGCTGCGCGCGCTGCGCAAGCTCGATCGCGGCGTGTCGCTCGATTTCGTGAAGCAGTACACGGCGCTGTACGGCGCCGACGAGGTGCTGCGCGCGCGCAACGCGACCGTGCGGACCAGACCGGAAAACGTGAAGTCGTTTTTCGCGGCGCAGTTCCGGTCGCTGATCCCGGCGCAACCGATGCCGTCGAAGTCTCCCGTTCCGATCCGGCTCCTTCCCGACGACGATCCGTATGGCTTCTAAGCGGATCGCGATCTGCGGGCTCGCCGCGGTGATGGCTTCGGCGCAGCGCGCGACCGGACAGTCGCTCGTCACGCTGGCGATTCATCCGGCGGTCGGCGACACGATCCGCATCCGCTTCGACGAGCAGCGCGAGACGACGCTGCGGACGAAGGTGCGCCTCGCCGACACGTCGGTGACGGCGAAGAAGACGATGCTGCTGTTGTCGCACGCCATCGTCACGCGCAGCGACGAGTCGGGCACCACCGTGTGGAACACGACCGACTCGATCGCGATGTCCGCCACGCGCGGGGGCGTGCCGCAGCCCGTGAGCGACAAAGACCGGCACGCGCTGCAGGGCCACCGCATTCAGATGCATCTTTCGCCGCAAGGGAGCGCAACGATCGTCGAGGGCGCGAACGACATGCCCGAGGAGCTGCAATCGCTGACGTCGCAGATGGCGGCGACATTGCCGATGCAGCCGGTGGGCGTGGGACAGACGTGGTCGCAGGTGATGGTCGTGCCGCTGCCGGTGGAGGGGAGCCCGGTGCAGGGCGGCGCCAACGGTCTCACGGTGCGGACGATCTACCGGCTCGACTCGTTGGCGCGGGGTGGCGGGATCGCCTTCATCAGCATGAAGGGCGTGATCTCGCGTGATTCCGCCGCGGCCGACCTCGGCGCCGGGACGAAGATGACGTCGAGCGGGACCATCTCCGGCGCGATGCGCTTCGACCGAAAGCGCGGCTGGTGGACGGAGGTGGTGTCGACGACGACGGTGAGCTCCGTGATGCACATCAGCACGAGTCCCGACCCGATCTACTTTCATTCGCGCATTACGCAACGGATGAGCGTGCCGTGAGCCGTCGTTAGGCACCGGCGAAACGCCGAGCGCGGCGGGGACCCCCCGCAAAGCAAATCTACGATTTTTCGCCCCAGCCACCGTCATCTCCGCCACGCACCCCGCACCAAGTTCCCGCCGCGACCGCCTCGCCTCGCCCCGCGCCCCCTCGTAGTTTTCGGTGTGCGAGTCGCTCATTTGGCCGACCTCCACCTCGGCTACCGGCAGTACCATCGGCAAACGCCGAACGGGATCAACCAGCGCGAGGCCGACGTCGCGCAGGCGTTCCGGCGCGCGATCGACCGCGTTATCGACATCCGCCCCGACTTAGTCGTCATCGCCGGCGATGTGTTCCACACCGTGCGCCCGATGAACCCGGCGATCATCGACGCCTTCTCGCAGTTCGCCCGGCTCACGCAGTCGCTCCCCGATGCGACCGTCGTCATGATCGCCGGGAACCACGACCGGCCGCGCTCGACCGAGACGGGGTGCATTCTCAAGCTCTTCTCGCGGCTCAGTGAACGTGTGCACGTCGTGGTCGACGAGCCGAAGCGGTTGTCGTTTCCCGAGCGGAATCTGTCGATCCTCGCCGTGCCCGACATGAGCGCGCCCTACCCGGCGTTCGATCCCGATCCGGCGTTTGGGCACAACGTTCTAGTCTTTCACGGGGAGATCGAAGGGACCTTTCCCGAACATCTCAAGTGGCCCGACCGCGCGACAGTCGAGATCTCGCTCGACGAGCTCGCCCCGGAACGCTGGTCGTACGTGGCACTGGGCCACTATCACGTGCACCACCAGGTCGCGCCGAACGCGTTTTACCCTGGAGCGATCGAGTACACGAGCACCAATACGTGGGCCGAGCTCGACGAGGAGGGCGAGCGTAAGCTGCCCGGCAAGGGGTTCATCGAGTACGACCTCGAGACGGCCGCGGTGCGGTTTCATCACATCGAGTCGAGTCGGCCGCTCGTCGATCTCCCTCTGCTCTCTGCCCGTGGGATGAGCGCGGCCGAGCTCGACGCGGCGATCCTCGCCCGTGTCGCCGCCTGCGACGGCGGCATCGAGGACAAGATCGTCCGGCTCGTCGCGCGCGACGTGCCGCGCCATATCGCGCGCGAGATCGACCACAAAGCGGTGCGCGAGCTCAAACGCCGCGCGCTCAACTTCCATCTCGACCTGCGCCGCCCTGAGCAGATTCGCACCGCGATCGGCGGCGCGCCCGGCCGGCGGCCGACGCTGCGCGACATCGTGCAGAACTACCTCGCGCATCGTTCGATCGAGAGCGGCGTCGACCGCCCCGCGCTCGTCGGTCTGGGGCTCCGGTATCTCGAGGACGCTGATTCCGCCGTCGCCGTCCAACCGTCGGCGCCGCCGACCGCCATCATGTCGGCGGACGGATCGTGAGACACGCGTGAGGCTCAACGCGCTCCACCTCTGCAACTTCCGCCAACACGCGGACACCCGGCTCACCTTCGACACCGGGCTCACCGGCATCATCGGCGCCAACGGATCGGGCAAGACCACGATCCTCGAGGCGATCGCCTGGGCGATCTACGGCAACCCGGCGGCGCGCGGCACGCGCGACTCGATTCGCTTCTCGCGCGCCGGCGCGCGCGCGTCGGTCAAAGTCGAGCTCGACTTCGACCTGGGCGGCCACCGCTATCGCGTCGTGCGCGGTCTCACGAGCGCCGAGCTCTATCTCGACGGCGCCGACGCGCCAATCGCCAACTCAATCAGCGGCGTCACCGACCTCCTCCAGCGCCGACTCGGCATGTCGCGCGAGGAGTTCTTCAACACGTACTTCACTGGGCAAAAGGAGCTGAGCGTGATGGCGGCGATGTCGCCGTCGCAGCGCGCGCAGTTCCTCTCGCACGTGCTCGGCTACGACCGCCTCCGGTTGGCGCAGCAGATCCTCCGCGACGGGCGTAGCACGCTCGTCGCCCGCATCGGCGGCCTGCGCCAAGGGATGCCCGACGCCGACGCCGTCGAGCGCTCGCGCAGCGAGGCCGAGATCCGCCTCGCCGGGGCGCGCGAGCGCGCCGGCGTCGCGCTCCAACGGCGCGCCGGCAGCACGACGACGCTCGCGCTGCTCGCGCCGCGCTGGGAGTCGGCGCAGCGCGAGCGCGAGGCGCTCCTCGCTCTCGTCGCCGAGATCAAGCTCGCCGAGAGCGAGGAGGCGGCCCACACGCGCGACGCGGACCGCCTGGCCCGCGAGCTCGCCGAGATCGCGACGGCGAGCGCCGAGCGTGCAGCGCTCGAGACGGAGCTCGCGCCGTTCGGCGGGCTCGCCGCCGAAATCCAGCGACTCGACGCGCTGGCGCGCGAAGAGGGCCGGCGCCAGACGCTCGCCGAAACGCGCGTCGCCCTCGCCGACGAGCTGGCGCGGCTGCGCGAGCGCCGGTCGCGCATCGAGAGCGCCCCCACGCTCGAGGAAGAGACGAGCGCGGCGCTCGAGGCGAAGCGCATCGAGCTCGAAGACGTCGACGGGCAGCTCGAGGCGCGGCGAACGGAGTGGGTGCGCGATCGGCAAGAGGCGGAGACGAAGCGCCAGGCGTTGCGCGATCAGTACGCCGACCTGAAGCAGCAGCGCGACCGTCTCGCCGCCGCCGGCGCGGCCGGCGCCTGCCCGACGTGCATGCGGCCGCTCGAGGAGCACCTCGCCGCCGTGCTCGAGCTGCTCGATGGCCAGATCGAAACGGTGCGCGTCGACGGGAAATATTACAACGCGCGACTCGAGCAATTGCTCGAGATGCCGGACGAGCTCAAGTCGCTCGACGCGCGTCGGCGCGACGTCTTTCAGGAAGTCTCGGCGCTCGAGCGGCGGACGATCAAGGTGCAGGTCGCCGTGCAGGAGCTGGCGCAGGTCACGGGCGAGATCGAAAAGAAGGATGCGCGATTCGCGCTGCTCGAGCGCGAGCTCGACGCGATTCCCGCCGGGTATGACGCCGACCGCCATGCCACCGTGCGGCGCGAGATCGAGCGGCTGAGCCCGCTCGATGCGCGCGCGGCGCGCCTGTCGGCGCAGGTCGAGCGCGAGCCGCATCTGCAGCAGGAGCGCGAGCGCGTCGTCGTGACGCTCACCGCGGCGCGCAACCGCCGCACCGCGCTCGAGCGCGACCGCGGCCGGTTCGGGGTGCGCGAGTCCGACTACGCCGAGCTGCGGGAGTCGTTTGAGCGGGCGAGCGCCGAGGCGCGCGCCGCCGAGCTCGCGCTCGTGACGGCCGAGGGCGACGTGTCGGCGGCCGTAGCGGCCGGCGATTCGGCCGAGCGCGCCGCGCGCGATCTCGCCGAGCGGCAACTGGCGCTCGGCCAGCTCACCGCCGACAAGCGGCTGCACGACGAGCTCGATCGCGCGTACACCGACCTGCGGACGGACCTCAACTTCCAGCTTCGGCCGGAGCTGTCGGAGCTGGCCAGCGGATTTCTGTCCGACCTGACCGAGGGCCGGTACGCCGAGCTCGAGCTCGACGACGCCTTCAACATCGTCGTACTCGAGGACGGGACACCAAAGCCGGTGATCTCCGGCGGCGAAGAAGACCTGGCGAACCTCGTCCTGCGTCTCGCCATCTCGCAGATGATCGCCGAGCGCGCGGGCCAGCCGTTCTCGCTCCTGATTCTCGATGAGATCTTCGGCTCGCTGGATGAGTTGCGGCGCGGCAGCGTGCTCGAGCTGCTGCGGCACCTGCACGACCGCTTCGAGCAGGTCATACTCATCACGCACATCGACGCCGTGCGCGACTCCTTGGACAACGTGATCACCGTGCGGTTCGACGAGCGGAGCGGGGCCTCGGTCGTCGAGCAGCGCGAGCTCGGCGATGGTGACGATGCGGCCGGTGACGGTGACCTGGGCGCGGCGCCCGAGCTATTCGAGCGCGCGGGGGCGGGGGACTGATGGCGATCGCACGCACATGGCGCGGCGCGCCGGCCGACGGTCCGTACCCGGCCCTGATCGACGACATTCCCGCGCTGAACAACGTCTTCAGCGATGCGTTCACCGAGCGCTACCGGCGCGACGGGCTCGTCGGCGTGCGCGTGCCGCACCTCAATCCGATCGTCTGGCGCTACGCGATCGAGGACGCCGGCGCGGGCGCGCTCATCTGGCGCGACGAGCGCGACGACATCATCGCGTTCAACATCGTCCACCGGTCGGGCGTGGAAGGGTGGATGGGTCCGCTCTGCGTGCGGCCCGACAAGCAGGGGAGCGGGCTCGGCAAAGAGATCGTGCGCTCGGGCGTCGAGTGGCTGATCCTCAAGCAATCACAGACCGTCGGGCTCGAGACGATGCCGCGCACGATGGACAACATCGGCTTCTACTCCGCGCTCGGCTTCGTGCCCGGCCGCCTCACGATCACCCTGACGCTGGAAGCGTCGCACGGCGACAAGACGCCGGTGTTGTTGAGCAAGGTCGCGCCGCGGGAGCGGGCGGGCGTGATCGAAGAGTGCCAAACGCTCGTTGGGACCATGCTACCCGGCTACGACTTCACCCGCGAGATCGTGTTGACCGAACAGCTCGAGCTCGGCGACACGTTATTGCTCGAGCGCGATCGGCGGATTGTCGGATATGCGCTTTGCCACACCGTGCCGCTCGTGGAAGGGCGTGCGCGCGAGGAGACGCGAGTGCTCAAGCTCGTGTTGTCGAACGAGTCGGACTTGAGCGCGATGGCGGCGGCGCTCGCCGATTACGCGCGGCGCGCCGGCACGCGACGCGTCGCCTTTCGCGTGCAGACCGAGTACGCGAAGGCGTATCGCGCGATGGTCGCGCTCGGCGGGCGCGTGCGGTGGACCGATTTGCGGATGGCGGTGGCCGGGTACGAGGAGACGCGGCCGGCGACGGGAGTGGTGTGGAGCAACTGGGAGATCTAGCGACAGTCGTTAGTCGGTAGTCATTAGCTCGTTCCCTTCTTCGAGCCGCGAACGACGATACGATAGATCAGTAGAAAGACGCCGAGCGTGAGCAGGAGATGAATCCAGCCCGGCGCGGGGGCGAAGCCAAAGGTGAGCACCGCCCAGACGACGAGCATCACGATCGCCGCGATGATTCCGAGATCCACGTATCGTGCTCCGCCGCCAGTCGGCCGATAATAGAAAGTGTGAGCTGGAACCTGATCACTGCCGACGCAAACTTCTTGAACACCGCCAAACCGCGAACTAGTTTACAGTAGGTTTACTGACATCCAGACGTGGGGACGAAGAGATCTAATTTTTGAGCCAACAAGTCTCTCGGGTGGGTTCGACAATCTATACTGACGTCATGCCCCAGTGCGGGGAAGGCGAAAGGTGTGGTGAGGACCTCATACATTCGACGGGGCTTCAAAAATCCTCTTCGTTCCTAGTTTTGGGGCTCCGTGTTCACGGAGCCCCTTTTTTATTCTGACGTTTTCGCGTTCTGAGTTCGCAGCTCACCTCGAAGGATGTGCGCTCCCTCGAATCGTTCTGAGAAACGCGGCTAGGGCCGTTGGTCGCTTCCAGTACCATGACGCCACCAGCCCACCGCTCCACAGCGCGTACATCACGCACAGCTCGTCGCGCCAGTCGGCTTTCACGAAACCCAACAGCCACAGGGCGAATAGCGCCAGCGCGCTCCACCATTCGAAGCGCAGGTCGAGCACGAGCAGCACCGCGACGACGCTCTGGAGCACGGTGAGCAGAATCTCCTGGCGCTGCGCGCCGTCGAACGATAGCGCCGCGGGCGTGCCGCGCGACCACGAGATGACGAGTGGGATCATCGCCGCGAGCACGGTCCACTGATTCACGTTGCTCGACATCATGTTCATCATCGCCATTGGCGCCTTCCCCTTGCGGCTCGCCCAATGAAATGCCGACACCTTCTCGGGGAACTCGCTCACGAACGGCGCCACCCACTGCACGAAGACGAACTGGCTGATGCCGAACGTCGCGGCGAGGGCGAGCATCGAGTCGAGGAACGGGTGCGCGGTGACGTACATCAGCACGCCGCCGGCGAGGAACAGGCCGACGATGGCCGCCGGCCGCCGCCAGCCGGGCTGTCCGTACGCCCAGCGCGACACACGCGGCGCCTCGCTCAGCGACTCCTCGCGCTCCGAGGGGAGCCGCCACAGGATGGCGAGATACACCGCGTACATTGCCAGCAGAACGACGGCATCGGTGAGGTCGATGTGCGCCTTGTGCCAAATCCACACGAAGTAGGCGAGCGGCGGCACCGTCGCCAACACTTCCACGGAGTGCTGCTCATCGAGCAGGATCGCGCGCATGCCCTCGCCGTCGCGCCGCCGGAACCACGCGTGCACGAAGTAGATCATCGGCCAGCCGAGTCCGACGAGGAGTCGGATCGCGCCGGTGAAATTCGCGATCGCCAAATGCGAGTGGCAGCCGATCGCTGGCGCGCCGACGAAGCACGACGCCGGATCCTTGCCCGCTTGCCACGCGATCACGGCCTCGACGGCGAACTCGGGCATCGTCTGGAGCCAGGCGAGAATCGCCAGCGCCAGTCCCTGCGAGATGAGGAACTGTGCCGCTTCGGCGCCCCACGCGACGAGGAACGCGCTGAAGAGCATGCTTGGGAAGGTCCACAACGCCGACCACGCGGCCGCGCCGACGGAGCCCGCGGCCGCGGCGAGCGTCTTTAGTTTCAGCGGCACGGGAGATCGCCCGCCAACCGCATCACCACGGCATCAACACGGCACCACCACCTGACATCGCGGAAAAGTTGCGACAAGTTTAGACGCGCACCGCGCGCCGCACTAGGCGAGCACGACACATCCGACGGGACGGTCACGCATGGCACGATTGGACGTAGGACGCGGCGATCCCATTCGCGCCGACAATGACGATGAGGACCTCGACGACGTGCGGTCGCACGACGCCGAGTTCGAGGAGTTGGTGCGGCGCATGCTCGGCATCCTCGGTGAAGACCCCGAGCGCGAGGGACTGCTCAAGACGCCGCAGCGCGTCGCCAATTCGCTCACCTGGCTCACCCGCGGCTACCACGAGAGCGTCGAGACCGTCATCAACGGCGCGATCTTCGAGGAGCACACCGAGAACATGGTGATGGTGCGCGACATCGAGCTGTACTCGATGTGCGAGCACCACATGCTTCCGTTCTTCGGAAAGGCACACATCGCTTACATCCCCGACGGCCGCATCGTCGGGCTATCGAAGCTCCCGCGCATCGTCGACATGTTCGCGCGGCGGCTCCAGGTTCAGGAACGCCTGACTGAGCAGGTCGCGCAGGCGGTCCAGGACGCGCTCGAGCCGAAGGGCGTCGGCGTGGTGATCGAGGCGTACCACCTGTGCATGATGATGCGAGGTGTGCAGAAGCAGAACTCGAAGACGGTCACATCCGCCGTGCGCGGTCTTTTCCGCTCCGATCACCGAACGCGCGAGGAGTTTCTGCACCTCGCGCACGCCAAACTGTGACGGCGCCCGCGGCGACGACGCCGACGGCCGTCGTCACCGGGGCGTCGCGCGGGATCGGGCTCGCGATCGCGCGCGCGCTCGTCGGTGCCGGCCACCGTGTCGTGATGATCGCGCGCGGCGCCGACGCGCTCGAGCAGCGCGCCGCTGAGATCGGGGCCGCCGCGATGCCGATCGCGTTCGACGTCAGCAGCACGCAGACCGCGCACGCGGGTATCGAGCGCGTGCGCGCCGCACTTGGCGCCGCGCCGGATGTGCTCGTGAACAACGCCGGGCTGTTCGTCCTGGCGCCGCTCGCCGAGATGGCGCCGGCCGAGTTTCTCGAATCGGTGCAGGCCAATCTCATTGGGCCGTTCGTGCTCATCAACGCGTTCCTCGCCGAGATGCGGCAGCGCGCGAGCGGGCACATCGTGACCATCGGCTCGATCGCCGACCGCACCATTTTTCCCGACAACGGCGCGTACGCGGCGACCAAGTTCGGCGCGCGCGCCCTCCACGAGGTGCTGCGCGCCGAAACGCGCGGCACGGGCGTGCGCGCGACGCTCGTCTCGCCGGGCCCGACCGACACGGCGGCATGGGACCGGCACGACCCGGATGCCAAGCCCGGCTTCATGCCGCGCGCCGTCATGATGCGTCCCGAGGCGGTGGCCGACGCGGTGCTGTTCGCGGCCACGCGACCCGCCGCGGTGAACGTAGACGAGCTCCGCCTCTCGCCGGCCTGACGCCGCCCGCGTGTTCATCGAGCTGGTCGATCGCCTGCGCTGTCCGCGCGAGCACGCGCCGGATTGGCTCGTCGCCGCGCCGCTGGAGATGCGCGGCCGCGACATCGTGCGTGGCGTGCTTGGCTGCCCCACGTGCCGCACCGAGTATCGCGTCGAGCGCGGCGTTGCCGAGCTGGCCGGCGAGAGGCCGCGATCCACCCCGGTGGTGCCGGCGCACGCCGGTGCCGACGGCGTGATGCGCCTCGCCGCGCTGTTGAACCTCGCGTCGCCCGGCGGATTCGTGGCGCTCACTGGCGCGTGGAGTGCCTTGGCGCCGGCGCTCGCGATCGTCGTCGAGGGCGTGCACGTGTTGGCGATCGATCCTGTGGCCGGCGTGCCGGGCGGCGACGGCGTCTCGCTGGCCACGGCCCCGCCGTCGGTGGTGCCGCTGCGCGCCGCGACCGCGCGCGGCATTGCACTCGACGACGCGCACGCGGCGCTGCTCCATTCCGCCGTCGCCGCGCTCGCGCCGGGCGGCCGCCTGATCGCTCCGGTATCGCTGCCGGTTCCCCCGGGCGTCACCGAGCTTGCGCGCGACGAAGCGGTGTGGGTCGCGGAGCGAGACTCGTCGGCTCCCGTCGTGCAGCTCGCGAGGGGAAAGCGGTAAAGCAAAGACGAATCACGAACAACGAAATCCGATCAAACTTCGAGAATTCGTCTTTCGTGATTCGTTTGCAGTTCAGGGAGCCTTGTTGTCCAGTCGGTGCCAGACACTCGTCGGGCTCGTCGACTGCGGCTGCGAGAAGACCATCGTCCGTCCCGCGGCGCTCGCGACCACCGTCACGGTGTCGTTGACGGTGAACGGCGATGGATGCGACAACCCCCCGGTCGACGCCGAGATCGTGCGCGGTACGAGCGTCAGCCGCAGGCTGTCCGACATCCGTGCGGCGTCGCCGGAGATCGTGAGGGGAGCGCCGCCATCGGGGTAGACCGCCGAGATCGAGAAGGCACCCGGCTTGAGCGTCATCTCGACGCGCTTCGCGCCGACGAAACCCGTCGAGTCGGGATTGGTGTCGAGCAGCCACTCGCCGTACAGGTTCGTCACGGGATTCGTGATGCCCACACCCGGCGTGATCGGCCCGCTCTCCTGCGCCGACCGGCAGCCGGCCTCCGCCAGCGCGATCGTCATCGTTACCGCCACAGCCAGCCGCGTCCGCATCATGCACCTCTCGAGGATCAAGCCGACCGAGTGCAGAAAGAATGCCGGGTCCGGTTGCTCAGTGCGCGTGGCGCTCCCCTTCGGGCACGCTCGCGTACAGCGCGTCGATCAGCTCCTTGTACCGCTTGTCGATCACGCGCCGCTTCACCTTCAGCGTCGGCGTCAGCTCACCGCTCTCGAGCGTGAAGTCGTCCTTGAGCAACGCGATCTTCTTCGGCGTCTCGTAGCTCGCCAGCCCGTGCAACGTGCCGAGCACTTCCTGCTCCATCTTCGCCTGCACCTTTGGCAGCATGATCAGCGCGGCGTGGTCCGTCCACACCAGGCCTTCGCTCTTCGCCCACCGCTCGAGCGCGTCGAAGTTGGGGACGATCAGCATGATCGGGAACTTGCGCTTGTCACCGATCATCACCGCCTGCACGACGAACTTGTCCGTCTTGACCGCATTCTCGATCGGCTGTGGCGCGATGTTCTTGCCGTTGGCCGTGACGATGATGTCCTTCTTTCGATCAGTGATGCGAAGGTAGCCGTCCTCGAGCACGCCGATGTCGCCCGTGTGGAACCACCCCTCGGTGTCGATCGCTTCGCGCGTGGCGTCGGGCTTGTTGTAATAGCCCTTCATCACGTGCGGGCCGCGCGTGAGAATCTCGCCGTCGGCGGCGATCGTCACCTCGACGCCATCGATCACCCTGCCCACGGTGCCGATACGGTTGTGCTCCGGCGTGTTCACCGCGATCACGGGCGACGTTTCGGTGAGCCCGTATCCCTCCAGCACCATGAGGCCGGCCGAGAAGAAGAATTTGTTGATCTCGGGGGCCAGCGGCGCGCCGCCGGAGACAAAGAAGCGGAGCCGGCCGCCGACCGTCGCGATCAACTTCGAGAAGACGAGCTTCTTCGCGAGGTTGTACCTGAAGTCGAGCCATCCGCCGACCTCGCGGCCCGCGAGCCGCTCGTCTGCCCACTGCTCGCCGACGCCCTTCGCCCAAAAAAAGATCTGCTTCTTCACGCCGCCGCCGGCGACCGCCTTCTCGAGCACGCGCGCGTACAACTTTTCGTAGACGCGCGGCACCGACACGACGATCGTCGGGTGCACCTCGGCCAGGTTCACCGCCACCGTCTCGATCGACTCGACGTACGCAATCGACACGCCGGCCGCGAACATCAGGAAGTCGAACATCCGCTCGAGCACGTGCGACAGCGGAAGAAATGAGAGCGACACCTCACGCCCGGTCGCCGGAATGATGTGGATGACCGCCGAGATGTTGGACGCGAGGTTTCCGTGCGTCAGCATCGCGCCCTTCGGCTCCCCGGTCGTTCCCGATGTGTAGATGAGCGTCGCCACGTCAGACGCGGTCGTCGCCAGCGCGCGCGCCTTGTACTCGGCGATCGATGGCGCGCTCTCGCCCGCGGCACCCTTCGCCTCGAGCGCGGCGAGCGTCAGGTCGACGCCGGGGAACGCCGCCGCGCCGAAGCCGATCACCGTCGTCAGCTTGGGCAGCGTCGCGCGCTGCTCGGCGATCTTCGCCGCCTGCTCCGCCGTCGACACGAACAGAGCGACGCAGCCGGAATCGCGGAGGATGTACGCCGCCTGCTCCGCGGGCAGCGACGGATAGAGCGGCACGTCGGTGATGCCGGCCGTGAGGCAGCCGTAGTCGACGATCGCCCACTCGGGACGGTTCTCGGACAGAATGCCGACCATGCTCCCGCGCTCGATCCCGATTGCCTTCAATCCGAGCGCGACCCGCCGCACGCGCTCGGCGATCGTGCGGTGCGAGATCGGCTGGAACGCGCCGCTCACCTTCATCTGCAGCGCGTCCGGCTTGTCGAAGCGCTCGACCGCGTCGAAGAAGAGCTGGTTGAGCGTCGTCGCGGTCGAGCGCGATACCGAAGTCGACATCGGAAGCGGCTCGGCCATGGTGCTGGTCATCGGCTCCTCCAGCGGGAGAGCGGGGAAGGTCGGCGAACGGTGAGTGCGGCCGGAGCTACGTCTTCTTCACGATGATCCTGAACACGATTGGACTGCTCGTCAATTCCTGACGC
>JBDUCS010000279.1:0-5567 GCA_040003335.1 Gemmatimonadaceae bacterium
TGAACGGCTGCTGCACGATCATGCGCACCTTTCGGCCGCCCGTTTCCGCGGGATAAAACCTGAGCGACCCAAGTACGTTGCGAACGGACGTCGAGAAGAGCTCGTTGGTCGACTTGAGCACTTTGAAACTGCCCGGTTCGGCGCGCCCCAATGTGTCGACCGTGAACTGGCCCAGCACTTCGCCTTCGACGTTGCCGCTGCGCAGAATGTCGGGATAGCGCGGCGGGGGATTCGACTCCTTCGCCATCGCCGGCTTCTCGACTTGAAACTCGAAGTACGTCTGCTCCTGGTTCACCGGCGCCGTTCCGCCCACCACGCCCTTCGACGTGCCGCCGGCGACGCCCTTGCCGCTGAAGTCGGCTTCGTCGGTGACGGACTTGGAGAGGTCGACATCCGGAATCTTGTCCGGGATGTTGATCGGCGCGGTGAGCACCTGGAATCCCTTCGGCGGCGGCGGAGCCGCGACGACATCCGGCGGCGGCGGCGCCTTGTCCGGCGGCGGCGGCGGCGGCTCCTTCTTCGGGATGTCGATGAACTTCACATCCTCCTGCCTGGCCATCTCCTTCACGCGCTCGCCGGCGTGGAGGGTGGCTGCGACGCCGCCACCGATGAGCGCGGTATGGAGCACGACGCTCCAGAGCATGCCGCCCACGGTGCGATCTTTCTTCGGCTTCGACTCGATCAGGTTGTTGAACATCGGGATCACGCCCTGTTCGTAGAGGTGATGCGATCTGTCGCCAGCACCGGTTTCCCCACCGCTGCAATGCAAAAGCTACGCGGGCTGTTTAACGCGGTAATGCGAGGAAGATTAAGAAACAATGAAGCCGTTGTTACGATTCGTCGCGCCGTTCGTCGCGCCGATCAACGTCGCCGTCAGGCTGCCGGCTCGGCGCTCGTCTCGGGCATCGGCGCCGCTGCGGGATCGAGCACGGGCATCGTCACAGTGAACGTGCTGCCGCGGGCGAGACGAGAACGGACAGCGATTGTTCCGCCGTGGGCCTCGACGATCCACTGGCTGATGGCGAGCCCGAGCCCGAAGCCGCCGCGCTCGCTCGTGCGCGATCGGGCGCGGTCGGCGCGATAGAAGCGCTCGAAGACGTGCGGCAGGTCGGCGGCCGAGATGCCGATGCCGGTGTCGCGCACGGATAGCGTGGCGATGCCTTCCTGGTTCATCAGCTTGATCTCGACGCTCCCACCGCGCGGCGTGTACTTGATGGCGTTGGTGACGAGGTTGAGAAAGAGCTGGCGTAGCCGCACGTAGTCGCCGAGGACCGTCCCGGGCTCGAGCATCGGCATCGAGACGGCGACGCGGGCGTTCTCGCCGAGGATCGTCGCCGTCTCGAGCACGTCGCGAACGAGCGGCTCCAGCGCGACCGGCTCGCGGTGCAGGTCGAAGCGCCCCTCGTCGGCACGGGCCAGCGTGAGGAGGCTCTCGACGAGATCCGACATCCGCGCCACTTCGTGCAGCGCCTCCTCGAGCGCGATCAGTTTCTCGCCGCGCGCCGCTGTCGGGCTCATCGCGCGCTCGACGTCGGCACGGAGCACGGTAAGCGGCGTCTTGAGCTCGTGGCTGGCGTCCGCGGTAAAGCGGCGCATGGCCGCAAACGATGTCTCGAGCCGCTCGATCATCTCGTTGAGCGTGATCGAGAGCCGGCCGAGCTCGTCGCCCGCTTCCTCGAGGAGCGGGAGCCGGCGGTGCAGCGAGCGGCCGTCGGTGATCGCCTTCACTTCGTCGATGATGCTGTCGACCGGACGGAAGGCGCGGCCGGCGAGCGCGTAGGCGATAACGATCGACGCGACGATGAGCAGCGGGAGAGTTATGAGCATCGTACCGACGAGCTCGCGCACGGCGAGGTCGGCATCCTGCGTCGTCAGCGCGACGGCGACGCGCGAGATCGACGAATGGGTGTCGTTGGTCGCGCTGGCGACGAGCAGGAGGCGGTTGCCGCCGATCGACACGACCTTGGCGACGTTCTTCGTCGGTGCGCTCATCGTCTCGATCTGGAGCTGGAAGCGCTCTTCATCGTCCAGCTGCCGGACGGCGTTCGAGATGTAGAGATTGCGGCCCGACGTATCGAGCACGATGACGTAGTCGGGAATGATCTCGAGTAGCGTGCGCAGCGTCGGCGTGATCGTCGCGCCGACGACGGGGTCCTTCGTCACCGTCACCGGCTGGCCGGCCGCTTCGGCTTGCCGGATGATGGTGAGGACGAGATTCGCCTCAGTAGCGACGTGGCTCGTCAGCTCATTGTACGACCCGCCCTTGCGCGCGACGAGGAGCACCGCCGCAAACGCGATCATCGTTCCGATGAGCGCCGCGGCGTAGGCGATGGTGAGGCGAGCGCGAATGCTATTCACGAGACCTCCCTGGCCCGGCTACTCTCGCACGACGTAGCCGACACCCCGCACCGTGTGGATCAGCCTCACGCCGTGGTTCGCATCGATCTTCTTGCGCAGGTGGTTGATCACGACATCCACGATGTTCGTGCCGGGATCGAAGTGATACCCCCACGCGTATTCGGTGATCAGCGTGCGGCTCATCACGCGCCCGGCGTGTCGCATGAGGTACTCGAGCACGGTGTACTCCTTCGGGGTGAGCTCGATCAGCTCTCCGCCGCGCCGCACCTCGCGCGTCGCCTGGTCGAGCTCGAGGTGGGCGACGACGAGCTTGGGCTTGGCGATCTCGCGCGGGCGGCGACTCAGCGCCTCGACGCGCGCGAGGAGCTCCTCGAACGCGAATGGCTTCGTCACGTAGTCGTCGGCGCCGGCGCGCAGCGCTTTCACCTTCGCGTCCACGGCGTCCTGCGCCGTGAGCACGAGTACCGGCCGCTCGAAGCCGCGCGCCCGGAGCGAATGCAGCACCTCCATCCCCGAGCGTCCGGGGAGGCGCATGTCGAGAACGATCAGGTCGTAGGCCTCGCTCGCAGCGCGCTGCTCCCCTTCCTCGCCGTCGGTGACGAGGTCGACGCCCCACCGCTGCTCCTCGAGCCCGCGCTTCACGTATTGCCCCACGGTCGGGTCGTCCTCGATCACCAGAATCTTCATGAGGCCTTCATCGGCGGGCATCCGGGGGCTCGGCGAGCACGGTCTCCGCCGGACGGCGGAACCCGTACTCGCGAATTTTGCGATACAGCGTCTTGGGCGAGATGCCGAGGATATCCGCGGCGCGCCCCTGATGCCACGCCACGCGGCGCAGCACCGATTCGATGTGCTTGCGCTCGATCTGCTCGAGCGATGGGATCGGCTCGTCGGCACGAAGCGCCGGCGCGGCTTTCGGTGGCGTCGCGCGCGCCAGCGGCAGATCGGCGCCGCGGATCACGCCGCCGGGCACGAGGAGCGTCACGCGCTCGATCACGTTGCGCAGCTCCCGCACGTTGCCCGGCCAGCTGTACGACTGGAGCACCGACATCGCCTCCGGCGTCATGATCGCCACGTGCGCGCCGCCGTACTGCCGCAGGAAATAGCCAGCCAACAGCGGGATGTCGACCGCGCGATCGCGGAGCGGCGGAAGGGTGATGCTGATCGTGTTGATGCGATAGTACAGATCGCCGCGGAACGTGCCCGCCTCGACGCGCGCGGCCAGATCTTCGTTCGTCGCCGCCACGATGCGAACGTCGGTCTGCACTTTCTGCGTGCCGCCGACGCGATAGAACGTACCCTGGTCGAGCGCGCGCAGCAGCTTGCCCTGCACGCGCGAATCGAGCTGGCCGATCTGATCCATGAACACCGTGCCGCCGGCGGCGAGCTCGAAGAGTCCGAGCTTGCGCGCGCCGGCGCCGGGAAAGGCGCCCCGCTCGTGGCCGAAGAGCTCGCTCTCGAGCGACGTCTCGGGGATCGCGGCGCAGTTGATGTCGACGAGCGGGCCGGCGCTCCGGTACGACAGACGGTGCAGCGCGCGCGCCGCGAGCTCCTTACCCGTTCCCGACTCGCCCTGGATCAACACGGCCGAGTCGCTCTTGGCGACGCGCTCGATCAACGACATGACCGCTTGCATCGGCGCGTACTGGGTCAGGATTTGCGGGTTGTCGTCGAGCCGCGACAGGCGCGTCTGCAGCAGCGTGTTCTCCTTCGACAACTGCCGCTTCTCCCAGGCGCGTTGCACGAGCACGTCGATCTCGGCCATGCGGTACGGCTTGGCGAGGTAGTCGTACGCGCCGAGCTTCATCGCGCTGATCGCCGTCTCGACCGTCCCGTTGCCAGTGATGATGATGACCTCGGGTGGCGACGACTCCTCCCGCACCTGGCGCAGCACCTCGAGACCGTCCATCTCCGGCATCACGATGTCGAGCAGCGCGACGTCGAACGACTCGGCCTTGAGCGCGTCGAGCGCCGCGCGGCCATCCATCCGCGTCGTGACGTCGTAGCCCTTGCCGGCGAGAAACTTCTCGAGGATCGCGCCCAAATGCGGCTCGTCCTCGGCGACCAGCACTTTGATGCGGGGGGAATCGGCCCTCATGCGCGCTGCCCTCCGAGAGAAGCTGCGGCGTCGCCCACCGGCAGAACGACGCGAAAGGTCGTGCCCGCCGGCGGCGTGCTGTCGACCTCGATCCTGCCGCCGTGGTCGGCGATGACCGCGTAACAGATGGAGAGACCGAGCCCCGTGCCGCGGCCGGGCGGCTTCGTGGTATAGAACGGGTCGAAGATCTTCGAGATCTCCGAGCGCGGAATGCCGTGTCCGTCGTCGCGCACGGCGATGACGACCGCGTCGCCAGCCGACGACTCCCGCGACGTGGTGATGTCGATACGGCCGGCGCCGGCGCTCGCGTCGCACGCGTTGAGGAGGAGCGCCATGAAGACTTGGATCAGCCGCTCGGAATTCCCCGAGACGAGCGGGAGCGCGCGGTCGAAGTGCGTGTCGACGCGCATACGACGGAAGGCGCTGTGGTGCTTCAAAAGAAAGAGCGTCTCGTCGAGCACGAGGTTGATGTCGGCGGGCATCAGCACCGGCTCCTTCGGCCGGCTGAAATCGAGGAGGCCGTCGATGATCCGCTTGCAGCGATGCACCTCGAGGTCGATGATGCGCAAATAGTCGCCGAGCGCATCGCGCATGCGCGCGTCGGTGTCGGGCTCTTCGAGGCGGAGCGTCATGCTCTCACCGCACGCGCCGATCGTCGCCAGCGGGTTGTTGATCTCGTGCATCACGCCCGCGGCAAGCTGGCCGACGGCGGCGAGCTTCTCGCTCTGCGCCATGCGCGCCTGCGCGCCCGTCCACGCGGTCGTGTCCTCGCCGATCGTGATCACGTGCGACACGCCGGCGTCGTCGAGCGCCATCGGGATCTTGGTCACGCGATACGTGCGAAGCTCCCCGAGCGCGGCCGATTCCATATCGAACTGGCGGATGGCGCCGGTGGCGAAGACGTCGTCGAACTCCTCGCGCAACCGCTGCGCTGGCTGGCGATGGAGGATCTCGAAGATCGTCCGGCCGATCGCTTCCTCACGCGATACGCCGAGCATGCCCGTCTCGCGCTTCCGGTTCCAGGCTTGAATGCGGAACGCGCGGTCGATCACGTAGAGGCCGACAGGGAGCGAGTCGATAATTTTTTCGATGAAGCGTCGCTGCTCCTCGG
>JBDUCS010000280.1:0-5562 GCA_040003335.1 Gemmatimonadaceae bacterium
CTACCGTGATTCCGCCGGCCCATCCGCCGAACACATCGGTTGCCCAATGCTCGTCGAGCGAGACGCGGCTCGCGCCTACGAGCGCGCTCACGGCGACGGCGATCGCCGCCGCGTGCCGGGACGCGATGATCCGCTCGCGCGCCACGGCGTATGCGATCGTGGCCGCGACCGCGGTGGACGCAGTCGTGTGTCCGCTTGGAAAGCTGGGCTCCCGCTTGCCACGCAGGAGTGCGCCGAGCGGCCGCCGCCGTTTGAGCACGAGCTTCACCGCGTTGTGAGTGGCCAGGGCGCCGAGCGACGAGAGCGCGACGGCGCCGCCGGCACGCGGGCCGCGACGTCGCGCGATCGCGAGGGCGCCAAGCAGCGCCGCGCATACGTGCACCGCCGATTCCCCGCCGACGGTCAGCGCCGCCATCGCCGCGCGGCCGCCGCGCCCTTGCCGGCCGAGCACGCGACGGCGCACGGCTCGGTCGAATGTTCGCGTATTGCCGCGAGCCACGACCCCCGCGAGCGCGAGAAACGCCACCGCGCCGGCGAGCGCGGTCAGACGCAGCGGCGCCATGTCGAGCCGCGGATTGCGCGGTGCGAGCCGCGGTGCGCGCACCGCGAGCGGCGATCGGAGATGGTCAGTGGGTTGCACGACGTTCATCGTTCGGTGTCGAGAGCTGGCCGCCATCGAGGCCGGACGGTGTTACGGCACGGGGATTGAGGAAGTAACGTGCGGCAGGAGTCACCCGCCATGTAGCGGAGAACGCGGACCCGAGTCAGGAGAAATGCCATGAGCGAGATGACCGTTCGGCGCCAAATCGAGGCGCTCCGCGCGCAGGCCGATGCGCTCGAGACCAGGTGCAACGATCCCGCGCATGCGTTCACGGAAGAGAGTCACCGGGCGCGTCTGCAGCAGGAAGTGACGCGGCTCCGCACGGAGGCGCGTCACGAGGAGGAACAGCTCGACAAGCGGGCAGCGGCACGGAAAGATCCCGCGCCGTAGCCGCCGGCTACGCCGGAGGAATGGCCGGGTTCATCTCCAAGTGGTCCCGCTCGATCAAGCTCGGGATGAGCGCGCGCTGCGATGGCTCGAGCGTGCGCAGCGCGCGATTGGCGGCGTCGGCGAGCTTGTTCGCGCGATAGAGGCAGCGCACCGAGAGCGCCGGATCTTCCTCGAGCAGATCGTCAGCGAGGGTGAGCAGATAGTCGAAGGTGCCGCGAGCCACCTCCGCCAGATCGATCAGCGCTCGTACCTCGCGCCGCTGGAGCTCTGCCATTGGTCCCCCGTTGTTGAGTCGGCTCGTCCAAGTAGCACCGTTCGTGCCCGCGTGACGCATTCGTGACGCGCGATGCACCCCCGTCTGTGACCTCTACAACACGAGTCGATGTATCCTAAGTTGTCGCGGCGGTTCGAGCGCGTGGAGCGCCAGCGCGAGTCGCTCGTTGCCAGCGTGCGCGCGTTGAGCGCAGCGGACCAAGCGTATCATCCATCGCCACACGCATGGTCGGCCGCCGACGTGATTCAGCATCTCGTCCTGGTCGACGAGCTCACCACCAAGCAGCTCGTGTCGCCGCGCGAAGGCATTCGGCCGCGGCGGCGCGTGACGACACGCCTTCTCTATGGTCTCACGATCGCCGTGCTGCGCAGTCCGATTCGCATCAAGGCCCCGAGCAAGCTCGTCGTCCCCACGTCGCACATGCCGATCGATATTCTCGAGGCGCGGTGGCGCGTGTCGCGAGATCGCATGGCCGGCTATCTCGAATCGGCCGCGCCGGATTCGCTCGGCCGCCCGGTGTACCGGCATCCCATCGCGGGGTGGCTCACCCTGCCCGAGACCTTGGGTTTTCTCGAGGCCCATACGGCGAATCACTCGACGCAGCTCGCGCGCATCGCACGGCTTCGCCGCCACGCCGCGAGCGCTGCCCCGGCGTGAGCGCGCCTCGAGGGCCACGATCTGCGATCGCCGGCGTACTCGCCGTCGCCTGGATTGCGGGCGCGGCGAGCTGCGCGCCGACGGTCAGCGCGCGGCTGTCGGCGACGGCGTTCACCGCTCCCGATTCCCTGTCGCGCGAGATCGCCGCGCTTCTCGACCAGGCGAACGTACCCGGCGCCGCGGTCGCCGTCGTTGCAGGCGGGGGGCTCGCGTGGTCGCGCGGCTTCGGCTACGCCGACGTCGAGCGACGCACGCCGATGACGGATTCCACCGTGTTGCAAGTCGCATCGGTATCGAAGGCCGTCTCGGCGTGGGGCGTGATGCGGCTGGCGGAAAGCGGGCGCATCTCGCTCGACACGCCAATCGATTCGCTCGTGAAGCGTTGGCACCTTCCGCCATCCCGCTTCGATGCGCGTCGCGTGACGCTGCGCCGCCTGCTCAGCCACACCGCCGGACTGACGTCGAACCCGTATCGCGGCTACGGGAGCGATGCCGAGGTTCCGGCGCTGGTCGAGTCGCTCGCCGGTCGCAACGACGGCGTGGGCGACGTGCACATCGCCTTCGAGCCGGGCACGAAGTGGGCGTACTCGGAGGGCGGCTATACGCTCATGCAGTTGATGATCGAGGACATCACCGGCGAGCCCTTCGCCCGCTACATGCGCGCGACCGTGCTCGAGCCCCTCGGCATGCGCGCGAGCGCGTACGAGTGGACGCCCGCGCTGCGTGCGCGAACGGCGACGCCGTACAATCGGCGCGGCCGGGCGATGCCCGTGCACCGCTTCATCGAAGAGGCGCCTGACGGTCTCTACACGACCGCCGCCGACCTCGCGCGCTGGATCGCCGCGACCATGCCGGGCGCGCGCGGCGAACCCGTCGGCCGCGGCGTCCTCTCGCGCGAGACCATCTCGCAGATGCTCACGCCGCAGCCCGCGACCGGGGACTCACCCTGGGGACTCGGCTACTGGATGTGGCCGAAAGCGGGGGGCACGTTCGCGATCGGCCACGGCGGCACCAATCCCGGCTACCGCGCACGCGTGATCGCCTATCCGTCGCTCGGCGTCGCGCTCGTCGTGCTGACCAACTCCGACAACGGCGATCGTCTTATTGGCCCGCTCGTCTGCGCTTGGTCCCGATGGGCGGCGGGGGCCTCGCGCGAAGAGTGTTGACGGCGAGAAAAAACAAAAGATGGAAAACGCAGCACCGGCCTCTCTGCTCTCTTTTGTTTCTTATTGCCTTCACGACCCCGGTGGTATCACCAACAGCACTTCATCGCCTTCCTGCACCGTGACCTCATTGCTCACCGTCTGCTGCGCGCTGCCGCTCGGATCCGCCATCACCCGCAGCGGCGTGAGTCCATTGATCAAGTGCAGTGGTATCTCGTACCGCGTCTTCACGTGCGCCTGCGCCCGGCCGAGCCGGTAGCGCTGCCCCGAACGCACGACGTAGACGTCGCGGTCGTTGAAGCTTTGGTTATCGACAACGAGATAGCTCTTCTTCCTCGCGAAATTCTCGTCGAGGGCGCCATCGCCCGGCGGCGGATTGTGCGTGCAGGCCGCGGCGGCCAACGCCAGCGCCGACAGCGCCAGTTTCGCGATTGCCGCGCGGCGATCGATGATCGACATTGCTCCCTCCCGAGTGTGTCCCATCCCGAGCGATACTCCGCAGCGCATTGACCGTTCCACTGGTATTCCGCCGCCACGGTTGGTTGTACCATCTTCGCGCCCCGGTGCGACCCTTCGCGCCGCCTACACCATCAGACCGGAGCCATCATGTCGCGCCGCCCGCCGGCACCAGCTCTTCGCGGCCTCGCTGCCGCGTGCCTCCTCGCCGTCGCGGGCTCCTCGCTCGGGGCACAAACGTTCGCCGTTGCCGATCCCATCCTGCAGAAGATCTGGACCGAGGGAATGCAGAGCTCGCAGATGTATTCGCTGGCGCAAGCGCTGATGGACTCGATCGGCCCCCGTCTCACCGGCTCGCCGGCGATCAAGTCCGGCAACGATTGGCTCGTCGCCCGGTACACGTCGTGGGGCATCGATGCGAAAAACGAGCAGTATGGCACGTGGAAGAGCTGGCGGCGCGGCGTTACGCACATCGATCTCCTCACGCCGCGCGTGCGCGCGCTCGAAGGAACGATGCTCGCGTTCAGTCCCGGCACCAAGGGCAAGATCGATGGCAAGGTCGTCATCATCCCCGACGTCGCGGACTCGGCGGCCTTCGCTGCGTGGCTCCCAAAGGCGCGCGGCAACTACGTCATGATCGCCATGCCGCAGCCGAGCTGCCGACCGGACGCGAATTGGAAGGAGTTCGCGTTGGTCGACGAGGTCGAGCGAATGCAAAAAGATCGGACCACGGCCACGCAGGCGTGGACGACGCGCGTCACGGCGGGCGGCGGAGCCCGCAATCTGGCGGGGCGTATCGAAGCCGCCGGCGCGAAAGGCATCCTGTCCAACTTGTGGTCGTTCGGGTGGGGCGTCGACAAGATTTTCAACGCTCGCACGACGACGATTCCCACGCTCGACCTGAGCTGCGAGGACTACGGCCTCGTCTATCGCCTTACCGAGCGGAATCAGAATCCGACGATCCGCGTCGACGCCGAATCGCAGGACTTGGGCGAGCAGCCCGTCTTCAATACGATCGCGCGCATTCCCGGCACGGAGAAGCCGAACGAGTACGTGATGCTCTCGGCGCACTTCGACTCGTGGGATGCCGGCTCGGGCGCGACCGACAACGGCACCGGCACCATCACGATGATGGAAGCGCTGCGCATCCTGAAGACGGTCTATCCCAACCCGAAGCGGACGATCCTCGTCGGCCACTGGAGCGGTGAGGAGCAAGGGCTCAACGGCTCACGCGCCTGGGCGGCAGACCATCCCGAGGTCGTGAAGGGACTTCAGGCGCTGTTCAACCAGGACAATGGCACCGGACGTGTCGTCAACATGAGCACGTCGGGCCTCGTCGGCGCCGGCGCTTTTTACGGCAGATGGTTTGCCAAGCTGCCCGCCGAGCTGACGCGGAACATCACTTTGTCGTTCCCGGGCGCGCCGGCGGGCGGTGGAAGCGACAACGCCTCCTTCATCTGCTATGACGCGCCCGGCTTCGGACTCGGCTCCAATTCCTGGGACTACGGCGCGTATACGTGGCACACCAACCGCGACACGTTCGACAAGATCGTCTTCGACGAGCTTCGCCAGAACGCGGTGTTGACGGCGATGCTCGCCTATCTGGCCTCCGAGGACCCGGAAACGATCCCTCGCGCCCGCCGCGTGATGGCGGCCGATGCGCGCACTGGCCAAGCCGCACTCTGGCCAGCCTGCGTCACCCCGGCCCGCACGTCGTCACAAAGCACCCGCTGATTGGCGCGAACCGATTGTCACGCACCGGGAGGTGACGCGAGCGGCCAACGGCGCGATAGTGGGGCAGGCCTGGCCCTCGGAGGATCACCGGGTCGGCCAATACTCGGTAGCGATGCGTGACACGCGTCGAAGCCATGGACGGCTCGAAGGCGAACGCTCCCACCCCCGCCGAGTTACCCATGCGCCTCTCGATTCGTAGCCTCATCTTCGTCGCCGTCGCGTCGGCCGGCTGCTTCAGCCACGACTCGACCAAGCCGGCGGTCGTCACGCTGGGCATCGCGCCGAGC
>JBDUCS010000281.1:0-5561 GCA_040003335.1 Gemmatimonadaceae bacterium
GCGATCCGTCCCTCGATCCTCGGCCGTCGAGTCGCTAGTCTTCAGGGATGCGCCGAAACGGGAAAGAGCTCATCGTCGTCGGGGACCGCGTGCTGGTGTCGGTCGAGGAAGGTGAGGATCGGACCAAGGTCGGTCTGTATCTCCCGCCGACGGCGGTCGACGCGCAGCAGGTTCAGGGCGGGCGCATCGAGGCGACCGGCCCCGGACTGCCGATGCCGGACCCGGGCGAGGTGAGCGAGGAGCCGTGGCGCACGCCGAAGCGGGAGACGCGCTTCGTCCCTATGCAGGCCCGCGAGGGCGACTACGCGCTCTTCTTCCGCCGCGCCGCGGTCGAGATCTCGTTCGAGTCCGAGCGCTATCTGGTCGTTCCGCAGTCGGCGATCCTCGCGCTGGTCAGAAGCGGCTGAAACCGGTGATCGGCGATCGGTGTTCGGTGATCGGGGCCCACCGCTCACCGGTCAGGGGACGGAAAACCGATGCCGATCACTGGCGATCATAGTGAGAGCGCCCGTGCCCGACTGCCGGAGAACGACCGATCACGCAACACCGAACACCCAACACCGGAGTGGAGATGTACGATGAGCGATTCATTACCCCGATGCGCCAGGAGCTGACGCGGCTCGGGGTCGAAGAGATGCGGACCGCCCAGGAGGTGGACGCGAAGCTAAAGGACGCGACGGAGCCGACGCTCCTCGTCGTGAATTCCATGTGCGGATGCGCGGCGCGCAACGCGCGGCCGGCGGTCGCCCAGGCACTGACCAACGCGAAGAAGCCCGCTGCGCTGACGACCGTGTTCGCGGGCCAGGACATCGAAGCGACCGAGCGCGCGCGCCAATACATCACGGGTTACGCGCCGTCGTCGCCGTCGATCGCGCTGCTCAAGGGCGGCGACGTCGTCTTCATGCTCGAGCGATATCAGATCGAAGGCCGCAGCGCCGACGCCATCGCGCGCGACTTAGTGGCCGCGTTCGAGGAGAACTGCTGACCGGCGGCCGACAGCGCCTCACTGGCATATCCTCTGCACGTCCCGGATTCGTCTCGAGAGATGGAGCAGCACATGGGCAATCAGAACGTGGGCGATGACGCGCAGCAGGGGTCGGCCGCGTCAGGCAAGCAGCCGGCAGGCGAGCTCAAACTGTCGATCGCCGATCAGCTCGAGCGCGGCGCCGACGCGTTGCGCACGCGCATGAGCGCGGGCGGCGCGGATGCATTCGCCGACGGCATCGTCACCACCGGCGACGGCGCCGAAGCGACGCGGAAGACGATTGACCGCGCCGGCACCGCGGTCGCCGCGCGCATGGAGCGAACCGCCGACTGGATCCGCGACGCCGACGTCGATCAGATCCGTACCAAGGTCGAGCGCAAGGTGAAAGCGAACCCGCTTCCGGCACTACTGGTCGCTGCCGGTATCGGCTTCTTGTTGGCCGCGGTCATCAGAAAGGGCAGGGACTAGAGCGAGGGCTACGGGGTCAGGGGCGTAGTGCCGAAAGGGGAAAGGTGAGAGAGCGCTCTCGCCTTTCCCCATTTTTCGGCCCCCAACGCCAAGCCTCTCACCCCTCGGCCCTAGTGTGAATACCGGACCCAGCGTACGAGCTCGCGCAGACTCGGCTTCTTCCCATACATCAGCAGGCCGACCCGATAGATGCGCGCGGCAAACCACGTGGCGATCACGCAGCCGAGGGCGACCGAGAGGAGCGACCCGGCCACCTCGTACCATGGGATTGACAGCAGCGTCATTCGAAGTGGCATCACCACCGGCGCGGAGAAAGGGAGCCACGACATGACGTGCGCCAGCGTGCTCGTGGGGTTGAGCGTGATCGGTTGGACGAAGATGAACGAGAGCACGGCGAGCATGGTCACCGGGACGGCCGCCTGCTGAGCTTCCTGTTCGCTGCTCACCATCGCGCCGACCGCCGCGAAGAGCGTACAGTAGAACGTGATTCCGAATACGAAGAACAGAATGACAGACGCGATGAAGCCGAGCGAGAAATTGGGAAGAGCGGAGAGGGCGACGCCCGCGCCCGCGCCGGCGGCGGCCGCTTTGCCGCCGGACATCCTGCTGAGGAACGGCCCGATCTGCGTCATCAGCACCGCGGCCATGCCGTACCACAGCACCTGCTGCGTCAGTCCGACGCCGCCGACGCCGATCACCTTGCCGGCGAGCAGCGTCTCGGCCGGCACGCTCGACACCACCACCTCGGCGACGCGCGTCTGCTTTTCCTCCATCACGCCGCGCAGCACGTTCTGTCCGAAGATGATGATCGAGAAGTAGAGGAGAAAGGCGAGGCCGAAGCCGACGATCGTCGCCGCAATGCCCGAACCGCCTCGGCCGTTCTCGTCGAGCCGGTTCGTCGAAATCGAGGCGTCGACGCTCGTGATCGAATCGATCTGCGCCGCGTCGATCCCCCGGGCCTTGAGGCGATCGGCGATGATGCCGCGCCGCAGCGCGCGCTGAATCAGCTTCTCGAGGCCGATCGAGGTCGCGTCGCGCCCCTCGTAGCGCGCCCGGCGCCTGGTCGCCGTGGAGCTGTCGAGCACGACGAATCCGCTGGCGCGGCGCTCCATCACGTCGCGCGTCGCCACCGACTCGGCGGCCGCCAGCGTCGCGGTCGTCGCCGTGCGCAGGTGCGCGCGCGCCGCGGCGGGGTTAGTGTGCGTGGAGTCGAACAGCGATTCGGCGACGCGGGCGCCAAGGTCGGTGCCCGTCGCGTCGACAATCACGACCTTCGAGACGTCGGCGATCGTGATGCTTTTCGCCGAGAGCCACGCCGGTACGGCGACCAGCCCCACCATCATGAACGGCACGAGCAGTGACGACACGATGAACCAACGCTGCCGCACGCGCTCGAGGTACTCGCGCTTGATCACGGTCACGAGCTTCGCGATGCGCTTATCCATGGCCGCTCATCCCCTCTTCGACGTTGGTCGCGCCCACCTTCTCCAAGAAGATCTTGTGTAGCGACGGCTGAACGAGCTCGAAACGCTGGATGCGGGCGCCGGCGCCGATGAGGCGGCGCAGCAAGTCCTGCGAATCGGCGCCCGGCGCCAGCTCCAGCTCGAACGACCGGTTGTTGTCATCGACGCGGGTGACGAGCGCACGATCGCCGAGCACGGCACTCACGCCGTTGTTCGGCGCACCGTCGAGCGCGAGCGCGATGTTCTTGCCGGCGTGCTCGGCCTTCACCTGCGCCACGCCGCCGTCGAGCACCTTCTCACCGCGCGCGATGATGCACACCGAGTCACAGATCCGCTCCGCCTGCTCCATCAGGTGCGTGCTGAAGATCACCGTCTTCCCGCGGCGCTTGAGGTCGACCACGGTGTCCTTGAGCGCTTGCGCATTGATCGGATCGAGGCCGCTGAACGGCTCGTCGAGGATCACGAGATCGGGGTCGTGGAGCAGCGTGCCGATGAACTGCACCTTTTGCTGCATGCCGCGCGACAGCTCGTTCACCTTCGATTCGCCCCAATCCTTTTCCGCGGTCTTGAGGCCGAGGCGCTCCAGCCACGCCGTGATGCGCCGGTCCGCTTCCTTCCCCGACAGACCCTTCAGCTCGCCAAGAAACCGCAGCACGCGCCGCACCTGCATCTTTGGATAGAGGCCGCGCTCTTCGGGGAGGTAGCCGAGGTTGTCGGTCGCACCGGCGGTGTAATTCGGCTGCCCGAAGATCTGGATCGATCCGGTATCGGGCGAGATGATGTTGAGGAGCATGCGGATCGTCGTCGTCTTGCCCGCGCCGTTGGGGCCGAGCAATCCGTACACCGCGCCGCGCGGCACGGTGAGCGACAGATCGCGTACGGCGACGTGCCCCGAATACGATTTGCCGACGTCCTTAATCTCGATGGCGTTGTCGGTCATTGATCACGAGAGAGAAAAGAGAAAAACAAGAAACGAAACGCGAACAACGAATTCCGTGATGGTCTACGGGCCGCTCACGCGTCGGGTTCAAAGATCTCCTCGACGCGCTTGCCGAACAGGTGCGCGATGCGGAAGGCGAGCGGGAGGCTCGGGTCGTAGCGCTCGGTCTCGATCGCGTTCACCGTCTGGCGCGAGACGGCGAGGCGTTGGGCGAGCTCCTGCTGCGACCAGCTCTTTCCTCCGCGAAGCGCGCGGAGCCGGTTCTTCATCGGTCCACTCAGCGAAAGCGCCGCCGGCCGGCGAGCACGCCGACGATGTACAATCCGGCCATGATCGCCAACAACGGAAATTCCTCCGCGGCCGCTCCGAATCCGGCCTTGCGGAGATAGTCGTGCGCGATCGTCGCCAGCACCGTGCCGCCGAAGGTGAAGGCCAACGCCTCGAGCTGGATGCGCTGCTGGAGCTCGTCGGTGCTCCGGATCGCCTGCCACATCGACCGGAGAAAGAGGGCGTAGGCGGGAAGCGGTGCGAACGCGACAGCCAGCCTCGCGCCCGCGCCCAGCTCCACGTGCTTGAGCGTCCATGACGCGGCGATCAGCGCCGCGGCCGCGAGGAGCGCCATTCCGATCTGCGGCGAGCCAATCCGTCCGGGCCCGCACTCGGCCGCCGCTTCCTTCATTGTTCGCATGTTCGACATATCTCGATCTTAAGGTCCAGCGCGCGCGATGTCAAGTATCCTTTACATCTCACACGGGTGCCAACTTGCCTTGCATCGGGCGCGGGCCGACATTCGCGCTCCTCATGATGCGACGTCTTCTCGCCATTGCCGCGCTCGCCGCGCCGGCCGCGATCCTCACCGCGTGTGGCGAGCGAAACGATTCGCGCGCGGCCGCCGCGGACAGCGCGATCGTCGTCTTCAACGCGGGGAGTCTGGCCCGCCCGATGCGCGCCGCGCTCGACAGCTTCGCCGCGCGGCGCGGTCTGCGCGTCGAGCAGGAGAACGCGGGCTCGCTGGAGACGGCGCGCAAGCTCACGGAGCTGCACCACGTGCCCGACGTCGTCGCGCTCGCCGATTACGAGGTCTTCCCGCAGCTGCTCATCCCATCGCAGACGACATGGTTCGCCGAGTTCGCGCGCAACCGGATGGTGCTCGCGTACACCGACAGGTCGCGCTTCGCGAGCGAGATCGGCGGCGCCAACTGGTTCGAGATTCTCGTGCGGCCGGGCGTCGAGACGGGGCGCGCCGATCCGAATCGCGATCCCAACGGCTACCGCACACTCCTCGTGCTCCAGCTCGCCGAGCGTTTCTACGGCGCGCCGCGCCTCGCGGCGCGGCTCTTCGCGGCGATGCCCGTGCGCAACATGCGGTCGAACGAGGCGGATCTCGTCGGTCTGCTGCAGGCGGGGGAGCTCGACTATATCTGGTCGTACGAGTCGCTCGCGCAGGCGGCGGCGCTTCGCTACGTCGCGCTCCCGGCGGAGATCGACCTGAGCTCGCCGGAGAAGGCGTCCATTTACGCGCTGGCCAGCGTGCGCGTGAACGGCGCGACGCCCGGCGACTCCATCACCTTTCGCGGAACGCCGATCCTCTACGCGCTGTCGATCCCCGCGCGGGCGCCGCATCGCGCCCGCGCGGAGTCGTTCGTGCGGTGGCTGTTGTCGGCGGACGGCGTACGCGTGCTCCGCGCGAACAAGCTCGACGCGC
>JBDUCS010000282.1:0-5552 GCA_040003335.1 Gemmatimonadaceae bacterium
CATACGACATGCAGATGCTGACCGCCGATCTCGACCAGCACGCCGGCCGGCGCCGGCGCGCGCGGAGACTGCGCGCCGAGCGATGCGACGACGAGCGGCGCCATCGCGATGACGGCGGCGGTCGCGTAGCGGGCGAACGAGACGAGTCGCACGAGCCTCCAGGACACGAAGACGCGCCGGCGCGAGCGGCGCCGGCCCGTCATGCATGAGATGCAAGCCGCGCGCAAACCGTTGCGCGGCGTTCGCGGGCCGGCGTTATTTCGCGCGACTCTCACCGTCGACCCGATGCCCGCCGACTCCGCCCGGTACTATCGCGCTCCCGTCGTCACGCTCCTCGCCCGCCCGACGTTTGTCGAGCCCGCGCATCTCCCCGTGCAGTGGCTCGGCGACAGCAGCGATGGCGAGCGGCTGGCGGAGTTCGCCGGCCGGCTCTGCTACATGAGCCAGAAGAATCCGGCGAACCGCTCGACGCGCGACTATCTGGAGAACATCAAGAAGCAGGGACACGGCAGCGTGCTCGAGCACGCGACGTACTCGCTCCTGCTCGAGGGGGTGAGCCGCTCGCTGACCCACGAGCTGGTGCGCCACCGCGCTGGATTCGCCTACTCGCAGCTGAGCCAGCGCTACGTCGACGAATCGTCGGCGAGCTTCGTTGTGCCGCCGGCGATGATTGGCGACGACGCGCTCGAAGGGGCGTGGACGACGCAGATCGAGGCGGCGCAGGCCAGCTACGTCGCGCTCGTCGAGCAGCTGATGGCGCGCTATGGCTGGGTGGCCGACAAAGTCCACCGGCGGAAGATGGCGCGCGAGGCGGCGCGGGGCGTGCTCCCCAACTCCACCGAGACGAAAATCGTCGTCACCGGAAATGCCCGCGCCTGGCGTACGATGCTCGAGCTTCGGTCGAGCGAAGGCGCGGAGATGGAGATTCGCCGCTGCGCGATCGCCGTGCTCCGCCTGCTGCAGAGCGAAGCTGCCGGATTTTTCTCGGACTTCGAGATCTACACCGCCGCCGACCGCGTGGAGGCGGCGCGGATCGGCTATCACAAGGTCTGATGGTGATCGGTGTTGGTGATCCCGCGATTTTTTTCCTTTTTGGAAAAATATCGAAAGAAAATCGTTGCGTGAAAAAATCGATGGTCTTATCTTGCGCGCGAACGATGATGTCATCGCATTCGCGAAAAGTTTTTCCGGCGAGTGATGTGGCGGTCGTGAGGAGTCGGGCGCGGCAACGATCGACGGCCCCGAGCACCTAGCACCGAACACCGAGCACCGGGCGACAGTGATTCGAATCGGATTCGCGTACAACCAGAAGCCGGATGTAGAGCCGGCGAGGATCGACGAGGACGCGGCCGAGAGCCCGCGCCCCGAGGAAGACCCTCCCAGTACGCGCCGGGACGGATGGTCCCGGTCCACCGAGCCGGCGAGTGATGAGCTACCCGCCGTCGCCGCCGTCGCCGAGTCGCCGTCGGCAGATGACGATGAGTTCGCCGAATGGGACAGCGCTGAGACGATCGAGGCCGTGGACGCCGCGCTGAGCGGGCTGGGAAAAGTCGTTCGCCTCGAGGCGGATGCGGATTTCCCCGCCAAGCTCCGCGCCGCGAAGCCCGACATCGTCTTCAACATCGCCGAAGGGATGTACGGCGTGAATCGCGAGGCCCATGTGCCCGCGATCTGCGAGTTCTTCGGCGTGCCGTATTCCGGGAGCGACCCGTTCACGCTGTCGCTCTGTCTGGACAAGGCGAGAACGAAAGAGGTGCTGGCGTATCACGGCGTACCGACGGCCGCGTTCGCGCTCGTGCGCGACCGGGCGGAGATCGCGAAGCTCGTGAGCCGCGTGGCGAAGGCGAGATCGGCCAAGGCGCTTCGGCTGCCGGTGTTCGTGAAGCCGGTGCACGAAGGAAGCTCGAAGGGCATCACGGAGCGAAACCTCTGCCGTACGAGCGCCGAACTCGCCGAGCAGATCGTGTTCCTTCTTGATCGCTACGAGCAGCCGGTACTCGTGGAAGAATATTTGCCCGGGGCGGAGTTCACCTGCGCGATTCTCGGCAATGGCTCCGAGGCCCAGGTGCTTCCGCTGGTCGGGATGAATTTCGCGGCGCTCCCCGAGGGCGCGCTGCCGGTGTACGGGTACGAGGCGAAATGGGTGTGGGATCGCCCCGACAACCCGCTCGAGATGTTCGAATGTCCTGCACGGATCGGTGAGACGCTGCGCCAGGAGATCGAGTCGATCGTCTTGCGTGCGTACCGCGTGCTCGCCTGCCGGGACTGGTCGCGGATCGATGTGCGGCTGGACGCGGCGGGCGTGCCCAACGTGGTGGAGGTGAATCCCCTGCCGGGGATTCTTCCGAATCCGGAGGACAACTCGTGCTTTCCAAAGGCGGCGCGTGCCGCTGGGCTGGGCTACGAAGAGCTCATCCAGTCGGCGCTGCGTAACGCCGCGGAGCGGCAGGGCGTCTCCCTGCCGGGAAAGGCCGCGCGTGCTCGGTCGCACATCGCGGTGGGGCTGGGCTGACGTCGGGTCCATCCACGAGCCGGAGGGCGTCATGAAAATCGCCATGCTGTTCGACGGCGCGTCTGCACTCGGCGCGAGCGCCGACATCCAGATCCTCGAGACGGTCGAGGCGATCGAGGCAATCCTCGTCGCTGAAGGCAACACGGTCGTACGCATTCCGATCAACACCGATGGACGGTGGATCGAGCGCGTACGGCGCGCGAAGGCCGACCTCGCGTTCAACATGTGCGAGGGCATCGACGGCGTCGCCGCGCTCGAGCCGGCGGCCATCGCCTCGCTCGAGATCCTCGGCGTGCCGTACACCGGGAGCTCCAGCTACACCACGGCGCTCTCGCTCCGCAAGCACGTCGTGAACGCGCTGCTCGACAAGCTCAACCTGCCGATCCCACGCTTCGCGGTCGTGCGGCGCGGGGGCGTGCTCCCCACCGTCGGCTTTCCCGCTATCTGCAAGCCGGCCGCCGAGGATGCGTCGGTCGGCATCGAACAGAAGTCGGTCGTGCGCACGGTGAAACAGCTGGCCGACCGCGTCGAGGCGATGCACGAGCGCTGGGACGAGATCCTCGTGCAACGATTCGTCGACGGACGCGAGGTCAACGTCGGCATCCTCGACGACCAGGTCCTGCCGATCGCCGAGATCAAGTTTGCGATGCCGAAGGGGATGTGGCGGATCGTCAGCTATCGCTCGAAGTGGGAGACCGGGAGCGACGAGGACTTGGGCGCGACACCGGTCTGTCCCGCGCCGCTCGACCGCAAGCTCGCCGCCGAGCTAAAGCGCGTGGCGCTCGACGCCTGGCGCGCCGTCGGCGGCGTCGGCTACGGGCGCGTCGACTTCCGTATCGATCGCACCGGCCGGCCGTGGCTGCTCGAGGTGAACGCGAATCCAGATCTGTCGCCCGGCGCCGGCCTCGCCCGCATGGCGCGCGTCGCCGGCTACGAGTACGCCGACGTGATCCGGATGATCTGCGCCGAGGCGATGCGCCGCCGCGAGTCGATGGGCGAGGAGAGCTGGGCGCTGTCCGTGCGGCTCTCGGGCGTCGTCACGCACGACGCCGCCGCGCTCGATCTGTTCGCCGTCGGCAAGCCGCAGTAGGTGCCGTCGTGATCCGCATCGCTCCGCTCGCCTCCGAGCACCGCGCCCGCGTCGAAGCGATCGTGCGCGCGACCGGCGTCTTTTCGGACGACGAGGTGAACGTTGCGCTCGAGGTGGTCGACGAGGCGCTCGCCACGAGTGCCGACTATCGCCTGGTCGGCGCGTTCGACGGTGACCTCGTGGTCGGGTACGCCGCGTACGGCCCAACGCCGTGCTGCGACGGCACGTTCGATCTGTACTGGATCGCCACCGATCCGGCGCACCAGCACGTCGGGGTGGGCACCCTTCTCCTCTCCGAGGTGGAACGAAGGATCGCAGGAGACTTCGCCCGAATGCTCGTCGTGGAAACATCGTCCCGATCAGACTACGCCCCAACGCGCGGCTTTTACGGACGGCGTGGCTACACCGAGGCCGCCCGCGTGCGCGAGTTCTACGCGCCGGACGACGATCGGATCATCTTCACCAAACAATTCCAACAACACTCGCCGATCCGGCGGGGAGCGTAGTCACCATGAGTGACTGGCAGAAGATCCTGAAGGACGGCAGCATCGACACGCTCGACAAGCTCGCGGAAAAGTTCGGCCGCGAGAACATCGACGTCGACGCGCTCCGCCCCGCATTCGACAACTTCCAAATGCGGATCACGCCTCAGGCGCTCGACAGCATCAAGGAAGTGGGCGACGCGATGTGGCAGCAGTACATCCCGAGTGTCCAGGAGCTCGACATCGTCGACGGGATGATCGACTCGCTCGACGAGGACGGCGACTCGCCGGTGCCGAACATCACGCACCGCTATCCGGATCGCGCGCTCTTCCTCGTCAGCCCCGTGTGCGCCAGCTACTGCCGCTTCTGCACGCGGCGCCGCAAGGTGGGCGACCCGGAGAAGATTCCGCTCAACCAGTACGAGTCGGCGTTCCAGTACCTGCGCGAGCACACCGAGATCCGCGACGTCATCATGTCGGGCGGCGATCCGATGATGCTGAGCGACCGCCGGCTCGAGTACCTGTTCCAGAAGCTGCGCGAGATCCCGCACATCGAGATCATCCGCATCGGGAGCCGCATCACGTCGCACCTCCCGGAGCGGATCACGCCCGAGTTCTGCGAGATGGTGCAGAAGTACCACCCGATCTACATGAACACGCACTTCAATCATCCGAGCGAGCTCACGCCGGCTTCGGTCGCCGCCCTCGACCGGCTGTCGCGCGCCGGCGTCGTCCTCGGATGCCAGACGGTGCTGCTCAAGGGCGTGAACGACGATCCGAAGATCATGATGAAGTTGATGCACGAGCTTCTGAAGGCGCGCGTGCGGCCCTACTATCTCTATATGGCCGACCAGGTCGCCGGCGGCGAGCACTTTCGCACGACCGTCCAGAAGGGGCTCGAGATGATCAAAGCGATGCGCGGCTGGACGTCGGGGCTCGCCGTCCCACACTTCGTCATCGACGCGCCGGGCGGTGGCGGCAAGGTGCCGCTCCTCCCCGAGTACGTCGAGGAGATCAACGACGACGAGGTGATTTTCCGCAACTATGCTGGCGAGCGCTACACATACAAGCAGCCGAAGCAGCCGATGCCCGTAGCGGCCTGCGGCAGCGGCGGCGACGCATCACCAGACATTGTTCCGATCGAGATCGGCAAGCAGCCCAAACGCGAACGCAAGCAGGCGCGCCGCCGCAAGACGGCGAACGAATAGACGCCACCCGACACCAGTGACCAGGAGGTTTCTGTGACACACGTCCGATTGTTCTCACACCTCGCGCTCGCCGCCGCGTTCGCCGCTCCGCTCGCCGCGCGGGCGCAAGGCAACGCCAAGACAAAAGGGTCGGTCACGCCGGCGATGGCGATGCCGGCAGCGGCGACGGGCCGCTGCGGCGACGGTACGTGGTCGGCCGCGGCAAACCAGCAAGGTGCCTGCTCGAGCCACGGCGGCGTCGCGAAGTGGTTCGGCGCCGC
>JBDUCS010000283.1:0-5545 GCA_040003335.1 Gemmatimonadaceae bacterium
GACGCTCGGCGTGCTTGTCTCCTGGCTCGCTGCGGCGCTGCTCGCCTTCACCATCTTCTTCTACGCCGTCGTCTACACGATGTGGCTGAAGCGCCGCACGCCGCAGAACATCGTCATCGGCGGGCTGGCCGGCGCGCTTCCGCCGGCCATTGGGTGGGCCGCCGTGACGGGATCGCTTGCTCTGCCGCCGCTGATCCTTGTCGGCATCATCTTCCTGTGGACGCCGCCGCATTTCTGGGCGCTGTCGCTCTACCGCGCCGAGGATTACGCGCGCGCGCGCATTCCCATGCTGCCGGTGGTGTCGGGCAAGGCCGGGCCGGCGCGCGCTCGGCGACGGCGGACGACTCGGGCCGATTTCGACTCGCCGTCGCGCGGGATGCGCACGCGATCATCGAGGTGCGGCGCGCCGGCCACCGCTCCGTGCGCTTCGCCGCGGACCTCGGCGGCGATTCTGTCGTATCGGTGGTGGTGCGGCTCGAAGCGGCGGCGGCGGCGGGCGCGGCTGCTCCGCCGTCGACGACGACGAGCGGGGATGCCACGCTCGAGCGCGAAGGATTCTACGCGAGACGGCGCGAGCACGAGAGCGAAGCGCGGCGCGCCTCTTTCCTGGCGCCCGAGGAGATCGACCGCCGGCACGTCGTGGCGTTCACGCAACTCCTCTACGGCGCGCGCGGGGTCGGCCTCATGACGGCCGCCGGGCAAGCTTCCATGGGCGGATTCCCGACGGGAAGCGCCGGTTGTCTGCTGACACTCTTTCTCGACGGACAACGAGTCGAGTGGGGTGACTCCACCGGAGCCGTCACGGCGAGCGCGGCGCGGCCGCTCACCGGCCAAGGCTTCGACGCGGTGGTGCCGATGGGTCGGGTGCACGCCGTGGAGATCTATCCAACGGTTGCGAACACCCCGGCGCGATTCCAGAGTCTCGACGGCTGCGGCTCGCTGGTTGTCTGGACAAAGCGGGAGTGAGCGAGCACGGCATACCGCATTAGTATCACATTGATACCAAATCGCATATGAACATGCTCGCCACCATCGCCATCTGGATCGTCGCCGCGCTGCACGCCGGCTTTCTCGTGCTCGAGAGTTTCTTGTGGCGGACGCCGACCGGACGGCGGATCTTCGGCCTCACGCCCGAATTCGCCGAACAGTCAGCGTCGCTGGCGGCGAATCAGGGGCTCTACAACGGATTCCTCGCCGCCGGCTTGGTGTGGGCCGCGACGACCTCGAGCGGCGCCGCGTATTCGCTCAAGCTCTTCTTCCTCGGCTGCGTCATCATCGCCGGCGTCGTCGGCGCGATCACCGCGAAGCGGTCGATCCTCTACGTGCAGGCGATGCCCGCCGCGATCGCGCTCGCTCTGGTTATCGTCACGCGCTGACGGCGCAACGCCAAACACAAATCAGGAAAAGACGACAATGCGCGAGAGCTCGCCCGCCAGTGTTTGTCCTTTCGTGATTCGTTTTCGAGTCATTGTGTTCCGCCCACCGGTCTCGTCGGCGCTGGCGCCGCCGGCTTCCCGGCGTCGAGATCGTTCCAGTTCATGATCGCGTTGAAGCCGAGCATGTAGGTGCCCTGCGTCTGCCAGCGCCAGAACGGACGGATCGAGAACATCACGACGTGACCCTTGCCGATCGGCGCGTCGACGAGCTGCGCGCGGTTGGCGAGCGCCTGGCCGCCGGCGAGCGTGCCCGAGAGGAGCATGTCGTTCGGGTTGGCCGGGAACTGCATCACGACGCGCGGACGCTGGCCGTCCGGCGTCGCGGCGAGCCCGAACGCGCCGCCGCCACCACCGCCACCACCCGCGCCGCGACTGCCACGGCCGGCGGCGCCCTGCTGCATCTCGGCGGCGGACGTCGAATCCCACGGCGAGAGCCGCAGCGGCGTCGCGTTCGGCGTCACGTTCTGGCTCGTCACCGCTCCGCGCCCGCCACCGAACGCGTTCGCGTTCGCCGTTCCGCCGGCGTTGAGCACTGGTGTCTGGTTGAAGTACACGGGGAGCTGTGTTCCCTCGTAGCCGTACACGAGCGGGCTCTTCGTGTCGGCGATGATGCCGCGGAGAATCGTGCCGCGCGCGAACAGGTCGGCCGGCGTCTCCACCGTGATGCCCGTCGTGAGGTTGTACTCGGGGAAGATCGTCGCCGTCGAGCCTTCCGTGATCAGCGTGCCGCCGTCCTGCACGAACTTGTACAGGTTCATCAACCCCTCGATCCCCATCCCGCCGCGGATGTCGTCGCTCTGATCCATGTAGCCCAGATTCGGCGTGGCGTCCGTCTTTTTGTACGGGAGCGCGAGCGTTCCCGTGCGCGGCGTGCCGTTCACCTGGCTCTGCGACGTGCCGCCGACGTGCGGGAAGATGATCACATCGTATTTCGCGCGAAGGTTGCCCTCCTTGAGCTTCTGGTCGGCGAAATAGCTATACGGGACCCCATAGGTATCGAACGCGGCGCGAACCCATCCCTCATCCTGCGTGCGTGACCAGCTGTGCACGTAACCGATGCGCGGGACGTCGAGATCGTGCGACTTCACGCTCGGCGCCGCGGCCATCGCCCACGCCGAGAGACCGAGCTCCTTCAGCATCGGCTCGAGCTTGGCGCGGTCGGCGTCGGCGACGATCACCGCGCCGGCGCCGAAGTGGTGGCCCGACGCGTCGAACGATTCTTCCGCCGCCTGCATCTTCACCGCGGCGTTCTTGAAGCGGAACGTCGCCAGGTTGTTGTCGGCCGAATGCTCGACGACGAGCACGGGCCCCGTTCCCTCGATGCCGCCCGGTGCCCGCGCGTCCGCCGTCATCATCGCCATCGGCTGGCCGAGGATCGTCTTGTCACCGCACGGCGTAATGACGAGATCGCGCATCAGCTGGAAGGTCCACCCCGTGTCGTCGTACGGCGCCGGGTTGCCCACGGCGTAATTCTGAAGCGAGAAATACATGTCGGCGAGCGTGCGATACGGCTGGTCGCCGCGGACGATGTAGTCGCCCGGCTTCACGTCCACTGATCCAGCTCTGAACGCGCTTGAAGCGGTTTGCACCTCGAGCCCCTGTCGGCGAAGCTCGTTCACCGCGTCGGCGGCGTTCGCCTTGTGGTGCTGCGCGGCCGGGATCACCCACGCGTACGTCGGGCCGGTCTTCCCCTTGTTGACTGCGTTCTTGTTCTTGATCCAGTAGTTCTCGAGGTACATCTCCTTGTTCTGCGCCACGTGGTGCAGCGAGAGGAGCAGCGCCGACTCCTGGATGTTCGTGTTGTTTCTCGGTCCCCACTTGATGGACGGGAGCGGCGGGTTCGGACGGAACCACTCGCGGCTCGTCGTCGTCACCGGAAGTCGCAGGTCGGGATTGTTGTCCGGTCCGTAACTCTGCACCTCGTAGAAGCGCCCGATCGAGTTGTGCGAGTGCGCGATGAAGAACATGTAGTTCGGCACCCACCCGTCGTAGAACCCATACGTGAAGACGCCGGGCACGCCGCGCTTGGTCATCTCCAACACGTCGTTCTGCGCCAGCACCCACCACTCGTTGATCGTGATCGGGTCGAGCTGCTCGTTGTAGGGGCCGGTGCCCGTGCTCGAGTACAGGTACGACTGCGCCTCGTGCAAGTCGTGCAGCACCGTCGGCGTCCACTCGAGAAAGGTCTTCGTCGTCGCCTGCGTCAGCGACAGGTACTGGCCCATGCCGTCGCGGTTATTGTCGTGCTGCACGTACTTGCCCCAGTACATCACCGGCAGTCGCGCTTCGCCTTGCGGGCGCTTCTTGTTGAAGTAGTACGTGTCGACGACCTTCTCGCGCCCATCGACCTCGAGCACCGGTGTGATGAGAGTGATCACGTTGTTACGGATGCTCTGGATGAACGGAGTCTCTTCCACCGCCAGCCGGTACGCGAGCTCCATCAGCATCTCGGGTCCGCCCGTCTCCGGCGAATGCATGCCGCTCGTGATCCAGTAGATCGGCTTGGCCGTGTGGAGCAGCGCCTGTGCCTGCGCCTCGGTCGTCGTCCGCGGATCGGTCAGCTGCTTGAGCATTCCCTTGTACTTGCCCAGATCCTTGATCGTTTGCTCGTCGGCGACGGCGAGCACGACCATCTCGCGCCCTTCCTCGCTCTTGCCCATGCGCCAGACGGTGATGCGCGGCGACGTTTTCGCCAGGGCGTCGAAGTAGCGATGGATGTCCTTCGCGTACGTCAGCTCGCCCGGCGTGCCGACGATCTTGCCGAGGAATTTGAGCGGCGTCGGCACGGTGCTGGACGCCGGGAGGTGATCCACAAGCTCCGTCGTGATACGCGCGTCCTGGAGATATTCCTTGATCTTCGCCGTGTACTCGACGTCGACTGCCTGCGGGCTTGCTTGCGCGCGGGCGGGCGACGCGAGCGATGCGAGCGCGGCACCGGCCGCGAGCGCCACAACGGCTCGGCGCGCGGTGAAGTGCGCGGAATATCTCGTACCGGACATCCTGCCTCCTCATGGTAGGGTCGTGCGGGCGCCCGGCGCTGAGCGCGCGGACGACCAGCGAGATGATCTCCCGGAAACGTCCGGTTGCCAAGTAGCGGTGCTCCGTCGCTCTTACGCCTCCGTGCGGCCGAGCGTTGGTGACAGAGCGCACCGCCGGGTGACGCGGCGGGCGCTACCAAGGAGGTCCCTCGCCGTGCCCTTCCGCACTCGTCCCGCGTCTTCCCTTCGATGCCCGAGAACCCCGACGACCTGCGCGAGATGATGTCCCCGCTGATCGAGATGCGGGACGTCACCGCCCCGCGACCGGCGCCGCCGCGCGTGAAGGCCCCCGTCTCGATGCCGATGTCCGGCCCCGCGCCCCTCGACCCGGGGTCGCTCCCCGAGATCTCATTCGGCAAGCCCTCGCCGGCAGCGGAGCACGAGCCGGAGCTCGAGGCCGAGGAAATCGATCTCCCGCCACCGGTCGCCGATCGCAGCGCCTGCCCGACGCAGGTGCAGCTAGCCGAAGTGCTCAAGCGCAACGGGAACGACGCGGAGCGCGCGCGCGTCGTCGAGCACATGCGTGGCTGCAACGCGTGCCGCACGGACCTCGCGCGCTTGCGCCTCCGGGCCACGCCGCAAGCGGCGCCGCGCGTGCGCTTTATGGACCGCCGCGCGCTGATGCAGCTCGCCGGCATCGCCGTCGTCGCGGTGGGCGTCACCGCGCTCATGCGCGCCCGTAGTTCACGCCCGCCTGAGCGTCCCGCCGCCGCGCCCGCGCCGGTGAGCCGTCCGTCCGCCCCGGTTGCCGCGCAATTGCCGGTGGATATCGTGGCGCCGGAAAACGGCGCGCGCGTGTCTCGCCCCGTGTCGCTCACCTGGCACGCGGTGCCGAGCGCGATGCGCTATCGCGTCGAGATCCTCGACCACGGCAACTGGTCCGCCTACGCGGTGACGACCGAGGATACGACCGTCACCATCCCCGCCAGCCGCCGGCTTCGCCCCCGTGTGGCGTATCGCTGGTGGGTGCAGGCGACGATGCCGGACGGTACGCACCAGCGCTCGGCGCCCCGCGCGATCCGCATCGCGCCGTAGCTCGGTCGCCGCGGCTGGTCCCGGCGCGTTTGACGC
>JBDUCS010000284.1:0-5479 GCA_040003335.1 Gemmatimonadaceae bacterium
GCGGCGCTCTTCGGGCGGACAGGGGCGCTGGAGCGGTCAGCGCAGTTTCGCAGCGAGCCAATCGGCGATGGCGCCCAGCACGACCCGACTGACCGAGAGCGACGTGAGCTTGTCGTAATTGCTGAACGCTCCATTTGCGTCGTGCACCAAGAGGTGGTTGATCTCCGGGAGGAGCCGCACCGTCACATCGCGATTTCCGCCGGCGCGGAACGCCGCGGCCAGCTCCTCCGCTTGATCCGGGCTCACCTGCGTGTCCGTCGCGCCCTGCACGATGAGCACCGGTTGCGCGACACGCTTTGCTGTCGGGATCGGATCGTAGCTGAACCAGAATTTGATCCACGGATTGTCGGCGAGCTGCGCCTCGCGCGCGCGAGCGTTGGTCGCGATGGCGGAATCGAGCGCGGCGCCGCTCAATCCCCGGCCCACGAACGCGGCGCGTACCTGCTGGTCCGACACGGCGCGTCCGGTGCGCGATGGGCCGGCGATCAGCACGATCGCGTGCAGCGCGGGATCGCTCGCCGCGATCATCGGCGCGATCATCCCGCCCTCGCTGTGGCCGATGAGCGCGAGGTGCCCGACGTCGATGTCGCCGCGCGCGCGCAAAAAGGTTAGGGCCGCGCGGATGTCGTCGGAGAAGTCGGCGCTCGTTGGACCCTGAGGGCCGAGCGGTGTGCCGCCGACGCCGCGGTCATCCAGCCGCAGCACGGCAATGCCGCGCCGGCCGAGGGTGTCGGCGATCTGGCGGAAGGGGCGCCAACCGGGAATGGCCGCCGTCGCCTCGTCACGGTCCTCGGGACCCGAGCCGGTGATCATCACCACCGCTGGAACGCGCGCGCCCGCGGCGTGCCGCGGCACGGTCAGCGTTCCCGCGAGCTCGATGCCGGCGCGCGCGTTCTTCACGCGCACCTCTTCAGCCGTGTACGGCGCGCCGGCGGGCGCGGCGTAATCGGGCTTCTCCGTCTTGACCGGCGGCGTGGGTGAGACGGGCACTGCACCCGCGCCGCTCGCGGTCATCGTGAATCGCACGTTCTGCGCGGGCACGGCGCCGCCGATGATCTCGCCGGCGGGCGTGATGCGCGCATGCAGGTCGGCGCCACCGACCGAGAGAACGGCGGAGTCGGCGCCGGCGAAGGCGACGACGGCGGTCGGCATTTTTCCGCCGGCGATGATGAACACCGGCACCTGCACTGGCGATCCCCCGATCGCCCGAGCGCGCATGATGATCTGTTCCGCGGTGGCGACGGAGAGATTGAGGAAAGGAATGGAGTTGTGGGGCGTCCCGATTTTTTGCGCCGGCGGCATGTCGCCCGAGGCCATCGAGATGCTGACGGTATCGGCCGTGAAGGCGAGCACGACGTGCTGCAGCGGCGGCGCGGAGGTCGCGGAGGCGGCCATGCGCGCGGTGATCTCGACGCGCGAGACGAGCGCGCCGGGCGCGAGCGTCATCGCCAGCGCCAGCCGCACGCCCTGTGCCTTGTCGAGGAAGTCGGCGTCCACGCGGCCGGCCGTGCGGGTAAGGCGCTCGATGGCCAGCGTATCGGCGTTGAGCGTGACGGCGAACGAGCGTGTCGACGGCGATTGCGCCGACGCGATACTGGCGAGCGCGGCGAGCGGAATGAACGCCATGAAAGCAGGCATGACTAGACGCACGATTACTGCTCCTCTCGCCAAGCGATGTAGGAATAGACCAGGGACGCGAGCACGGTGCCCACGGCGAGAACGGGGACGAGCGCGCTCGTTGCCGGTGTCTGCGGCAGCAGGAGCGCCGCCGCGAGCATGACGACGCCGGCGAAGGTCATGAGCCGGCCGCCGAAGCGGTGCGTGCGCGCCCAGACGCGGTCGTTCGACAGCGTCCACGGCGTGCGGATGCCGAACCACCAGTTGGCCCGCGCGCGCGGAAGGACGTTGCCGAGCGCGATGAAGAGGAGCGCGATCGCGGCGGGCACGATGCGGCCGACCGGTACCGGATACCCGAGCGTCGCCGCCAGCACGGCGCAGTGGATCGCGAACATCACGGTGAGGCTCGCGTTCATCGCGAAGTAGTACGTCGGGAAAAACTTGTCGTAGTTCGCGCGGCGCGGGTCGATGCGCGGGAGCAGCGGAATCAAGAGCGCGATCGTGAGCATGATGAGCGGCATGATCGACACGGCGAGGAGCGGCGATCCGAAACCATCCGCCTGGCCGCGGATGTTCCAATGAATCGGCACGCGCGGCGGGAGGCCGCGGTAGACGGCCGCGGAGATGGCGGCGGCCGCGGCGGTGATGGCGATCGGATACCAACGGTACCAGTTGCGCATACGCCCTCGTATTGGGGACTTCGACCGAACCAGTTCGACGCTTGCTGTCATTTCTTGGTGTTGTGGGGAGGTCGTACCCACTCGAGCAGATGCTCGACGACGTCCTCGAAGACCGTGGTGTTGAGCTCGTAGATGATCTGTTGTCCGTTGCGCTCCGACAGGATGAGATCGGCCTCGCGCAACACGCCCAAGTGGCGCGAGATGGTCGGCCATGTGGAGGGAAACGCGTCGGCGATCTCGCCCGACGTACGCGGCCCACCGCGAAGGAGCCGCAGAATCTCCCGGCGCGTGGGGTCGGCGAGCGCTTTGAAGACATCGTTCATGACCGGAGTATATGCGTAATTAGCTAAGTACGCAACTATTTCCAAAACGAATCCATTTTTACAACGGATGATCCCTCTCGCATGACTCTCCCGCTTTCTTATGTAGGGGACGACAGGCAAGGGCGACTACAGGGAGGAGTCATGGGCGGCGACGGCCATTTTTTTCACGACTTGATCGAAGGCGTCATCATCTGGGAAGACTCGGACGACATCCCCAAGAACGCCCCGATCAGCACGCCACTCGAGGCGCAGCCTGACAGCTCGCATCACGCGACACACGACGCGCTTCCCGAGGGCGCGCTCGATCTCCCGCACGACGCGCCTGGTCTCGCGCCCATCGACCACGTCGAGGTGCATCACGTGGACGAGACCGTGGCGGTCGTGGACCACTCGGCGCATGATGCGGCGGCCGAAGCGTAGCTCCCATCTAAAAAGCGTAAAGTCGTAAAGACGTAAGCGCGAACTGTCATCCTGAGGAGCGCAGCGACGAAGGATCTGCTTTGCCAACAGCAGATCCTTCGTTCCGCTCAGGATGACATCGTCGACTTCCAGGATGACACGGCATCGTTCCGCTCAGGATGACATCGTCGACTTCCAGGATGACACGGCATCGCTCCGCTCAGGATGACATCGTCGACTTCCAGGACGGCACGGCATCGTTCCTTCAGATGACCGATGTACACACCGCGCCAGCGACGAACGCCTCACTCGCCTCCCCACACTCCCTCCACCGCGTGCACATCGCGTCCCGCACGCGGCCGGCGACGTCGCGCGGCGCGATCGCCATCAGGGTCGAGCCCGATCCGCTGAGCGTCGCGCCGTAGGCACCGGCGGCGCGCGCCGCGGCCACCACCTCGTCGTACGCCGCGATCAGCGCGCGGCGATGCGGGACGTGGAGCACGTCGTCGAGCGCGGCCGCGAGAAGCTCGGCATTCCCCGCCGCCAGACCCTGCACGAGCGCGGCACTCTTCGACGCGGCCGAAACGGCGACGGCGTGCGGCACGTGGGCCGGCAGTAGCGCACGGGCGGCCTCGGTGCTCACTGTGAACTCCGGTACCGCAAAGACGAACGCCAGCTCGGGGTGCACGACGAGCGGTGTGAACACGTACCGGCCGCGCTCGAGCGGCACGCCGAGCACCGCGCCTCCGTAAATCGCCGGCGCGACGTTGTCCGGGTGACCCTCGATATTCGCGCACAGCGTGGCGAGCTGTGTTGCACCGAGGCCGAGTTCCAGCATCGCGTTGGCCAGCGCGGCTCCAGCGACGAGCGCCGCCGACGACGAGCCGAGCCCGCGCGACACGGGGATCTCCGACGTGACGTCGAACTCGATCTGGCGCGGCACGAGCGCGCCGCGCGCCTTGCACGCCGCGGCGAATCCCACGTAGAGCTGGTCGTCGCGCGGCTCGGCGTCGAGCGTTGCGAGCGTGCCCGACCGGCGCACGATCACGCTCCGCATGGCCCGCGCGTCGTCGGCCGGCGCATGCTCGGCGCGCGCGCTCGCCGTGAGCCAACGGTCCACGGCGATCCCGATGCAGTCGAAGCCGGCGCCGAGGTTGGCCGCGCTCGCCGGAACGCGAATCGTCGCGACGGTCATCGCGCCGCCCGCAGTACGCGCGCGACGTCGGCGAGCGTGGCATCGATCTCCACCGGCGGGTTGGCGCCGGGCCGCGGCTCGTCGCGCGCCGCGTGGTAGTCGAGGAGAATCCCGGGATCCTTCAGAATGTGTCCGGTGAGCACGGCCACGACGCGCGCATCGCGCTTGATGACGCCGGCGGCCGCGAGCTTTCGCGCGCCGGCGACGCTCGCCGCGCTCGCCGGCTCGCACCCGACGCCCGCGGCATCGATCGTCGCCTTCGCCTCGAGGATGTCGGCGTCGCTCACCGAAGCGACGACGCCTTCGTTCTCGCGGATCGCGCGCACGGCGCGGTCGTACGACGCCGGATCGCCGATGCGAATCGCCGTTGCCACGGTCTCGGCGCGCACGGTGATGCGCTCCGAGAAGCCGGCCTCGAAGCTGGCGGCGAACGGCGCCGCGCCCGCGGCCTGGATCGCGGCGAGCCGCGGTGCCCGGTCGATCAGGCCGAGCGCGACCGCGTGCTCGAGCGCCGCGCCGAACGCGGCGGTGTTGCCGAGATTGCCCGCGGGGACGACGATCCAATCGGGCGCGCTCCAGCCGAGCTGCTGCAGCATCTCGAAGACGATCGTCTTTTGGCCGGCGATGCGCCACGGATTGATCGAGTTCGCGAGGTACACGCCGAGCTCGTCCGCCGCGGCGCGCACGAGCCGCAGGCAGTCGTCGAAGTCGCCGCGCACGAGCACCGTACGCGCACCGTAGGCGATGGTCTGCGCGAGCTTGCCGAGCGCGACCTGTCCCGCGGGGACGAGCACCAGCGCCGGCATGCCGGCGAGCGCGGCGTACGCGGCGAGCGACGCCGACGTGTTGCCCGTCGACGCACAGGCGACCGCACTCGCACCGCTCGAGCGGGCGTGCGTCACCGCGACCGTCATCCCTCGATCCTTGAACGAGCCCGTCGGATTGTGTCCTTCGTGCTTGAGGAGCAATCCGTCGAGTCCACTCCACTGCGATACCGCCGCGCGCGCGATGAGCGGCGTGTTGCCTTCCGGCTGCGACACGAGTGCGGTGGCCGCGATGTCGGGGAGCACGAGCTCGTGAAATCGCCAGACACCCGAGCGTTTCGTCGCCGCGTCGGCGAGCACATCGCGCGCCGACCAGCGCGCGTCGAACAGGTCACGCAGCGGCGCGCCCGTGACGTCGGGCGGCGGCTGCAGCACGGTGAACAGGCCGCCGCACGACGGGCACTGCATGCGCGTGCCGAAGAGCCGGCTCTCGCTGCCACA
>JBDUCS010000033.1:0-18479 GCA_040003335.1 Gemmatimonadaceae bacterium
CGCGGGGCAGCGCGGGAAGGAGCGCGCCGACGGCGTCGGCGAGCGACGGGTTGGTGAGGACGAGCATGCGCGAGCCGTCGACGAGCGGCAGCAATCGCTCGGCGGCCTCGGCGAGTAGCGCGCGATCTCCGACGAGCGGGAGCAATTGCTTGGGCCGCGCGGGCGTGCTGAGCGGCCAGAATCGCGAGCCGACGCCGCCGGCGAGAATGACCACCCAGCGGCTCACCGCTCCCCCGCGCCCAGCTCCTCGGACGATACGCCGGCCAGCTCGGCGGCGCGCGCGTACAGCTTTTTCGGACTGAAGGGCTTGGTGAGAAACTCGCTCGCGCCCAGCTCGATCGCCGTGCGGTGATGCTGCTCCTGACCGGCGGCGGTGAGAATGATGCACGGCAGCGTTGCCCAGCGGGCGTCGGCACGCAGCTGGCGCAACACGTCGAGGCCGCTCAGACGCGGCATCATCAGGTCGAGCAGCACGAGGGCGATTGCCGGATCGCGCTCGAGCTCGGCAAGTGCCTCGGCGCCGTCGTACGCGAGCGTCACCACGAAGGGCCCCTGCTCGAGCTTCATCTTGATGATACGACCGATGTGGGGCTCATCGTCGGCGACCAGCACGTGCAATGGCGTGGCGGGGTGCGCACCGTGCGCGGCGTCGCCCATCACGCTCGTCGCGCCCGCGCGCCACGAGTCTCCTTTCTTTTCTCTTTTGTCACGTGCGCTCTCATACGAGAGCCGCGATCTGCTCGCGATGCCGGCGCAGCTCGTAGAGGAGCGCGCCGACATTCGCCGAGGGACGCGCCAGCACGAGGAGGAGCGCGTCGGGCGTGAGCGCCGAGATGACGGCGATCGTCTCCGGATACTCGAGGATCGCCGTGGTCAGGGCGCCGTGACTCGCGCGCTCGCCGAACTCTTCGGCTGCGGTGACGATGGCCGGCGCGAGCGCCGCGAGGCTGTCGGCATCAGCGCCGGCGGCGACGTGGCTGTCGATCACGAGCCCGTCTCGCCCGAGGACGACGGTGGCGTCGACGCCCTCGCGCTGCCGCAGCGCGGCGACGAGATCGCGAATGGTATGCATGCTTTCTCCAAGAACGAGGGGCGCGAATCGGAGCGCGGTCTCCGCGCGCAGAATAATAGCCCTCGATCCTCGTTCCTCAATCCTCGATCCCCGATCCACATCCTCGCTTGAAGTCAGCTGATACCCGCGGTAACCTTCGCGTGAGTTCTCACGTCGCAAGCGCCGCGCTCATTCTCGCCGCACCCAACGCCATGAAGGGTAGAGTCTCATCGTTCGTCGCGATCGCCGCGATCGTCCTCGCCGCGGCCTGCGGCGGCCTCACGAACATCACGGCGTCGTTCGCGAGCGCGGACGCGGAGCTCAAGCTCTACGCGTTGAATGGGACGCCGCGCGATTTCCCGAGTGCGCTCATCACGATCACGCGGCAGACGGCGCGCGCCGAGAGCGGCGCCTCGTATGACGTGGTCTTCGATATTACCGCCGCCGGGCAGCCGGTGCTCTATCCCGTGAACGACGTGTCGCTTGTGGGGAGTGCAGGGATTCGCAAGGAGACTGTCGCGTACAGCGAGCTCCTCCTCGCGCCACCCACGAACTATAACGACTCGCTCCCGACGCCGATCGCAGCTGGCGATGTGCTGGTAATCCGCGCGCAGTCCGTGGGGTGCGTGGGCCTGCGGAGCCCCTACGTCTTCTCGAAGATGCACGTCGACAGCATCAACGTCGTGACGCGCACGATGAACTTCCACATGCGCGTGGATCCGAACTGCGGCTTCCGCTCGTTCGCCGACGGCATTCCTCGAGAGTAGCGGGGTCCGGCCCGCGCCACTCGCTCGCCGTACGTCATTGCACTTCCGGGCGTCCCGCTCCGAGACTGCCGCGTGCACGATATCAAGTGGATCCGTGACAACATGGACGCCCTGCGCGACGCGATGCGCCGACGCGGCAAGCTCGAGGCGCTCGCGCCGGTGCTCGATCGCGTCGCCGCGCTCGACGTGCAGCGCCGCGCGTCCATCCAGGCGGTCGAAGAGCGCAAGGCGACGCGCAATGCCGCGTCGCTCGAAGTCGCGCGCCTCAAGAAAGCGAAGGAGCAGGGTGCCGACGCGTTGATCGCGCAGGGACGCGTGCTCGGCGAGGAGATCGCGGCCCACGAGCGCGCGCTCGCCGGCGCCGAGGGCGAGCTCGAGGCGCTGCTCCTCGAGATTCCGAACATCACCCTCCCCGAGGTGCCCGAGGGTGGGGACGAAGCCAACGCAGTCATCCGCTGCTGGGGCGCGCCGCGCGCGACGGACGGCGTTCTCCCGCACTGGGAGATCGGCGAGACGCTCGGCATCCTCGAGCTCGCGCGCGGCGCCAAGGTTGCCGGCTCGGGCTTCTTCGCCATGCGCGGCGCCGGCGCGCGGCTCACGCGCGCGCTGATGAGCTTCATGCTCGACCTCCACACGCGCGAGCACGGCTACGAGGAATGGTCGGTGCCGTTCGTCGCCAACCGCGCGGCGATGACCGGTACATCGCAGCTCCCCAAGTTCGTGGACGACATGTACGCGCTGCAGGATGAAGACATGTTTCTCATCCCGACGGCCGAGGTGACGGTCACGAACCTGTTTCGCGAGGAGATTCTCGACGGCGCGACGCTCCCGCGCGCGATGACGGCGTACACGCCATGCTTCCGGCGCGAGGCCGGCGCGGCGGGAAAAGACACGCGCGGCATCATCCGCGTTCACCAGTTCGACAAGGTCGAGCTCGTGCGCTACGCGGCGCCCGAGCAGTCGGCCGGCGAGCTCGAGCTGTTGACGTCGCACGCCGAGGCGGTGCTCCAGCGGCTTGGCCTGCCATACCGCGTCGTGCTGCTCTCGGCGGGCGACACGGGCTTTGCTAGCGCAAAGACGTACGATCTGGAGGTATGGGCCCCGGGCGTCGGTAAATGGCTCGAGGTGTCGTCGTGCAGCGTCTTCACTGAGTTCCAGGCGCGGCGCGCGAACATCCGCTATCGCCCCGGCCCGGGCGAGAAGCCGCGCTTCGTGCATACGCTGAACGGATCGGGGCTCGCGTTTCCGCGCACGATCATCGCGATTCTCGAGCACTACCAGCGTTCCGACGGAACGGTGACGGTGCCCGACGCGCTGCGCCCGTATCTGGGCGTGGACGCGATCGCGTAGCCGGCGCCGCCGACCACGATGCGCCGCGGCGCGCCGGTCATCGTCCTGGGCGTGCTCCTCGCGCTCCTCCTCGGCTCCTACGTCGCGTACTCGCAGCTCGTCGTGTCGCAGCTGCGCGCCGAAGCGCGTAACGTCGGTCAGATGACGGGGCAGGTGTACCGCGCGCTCGTCGACACGGCGCAGGATCCGATCGCGACGATGCTCGACCTGGCGGCACACGTCGACTCGTTAGGCGTCCCCGTGATCGTCACCGACATGAGCGGCCGGCCCACGGCCTACGGAAAGAGCAACCTGCCGTTCGACGTCACGGGCATCGACGACCCGCAGCTCGCCGCCTACGTGAAGGAGCTCGACGCGATCAACAAGCCGGTGCGCGAGGGGCAGGGCGGGCTGGTGCATTATGGCGACACGCGGCTCGTCCGGCGCCTGCGCGTGATTCCCGTGCTGCAGACGATGCTGCTGCTGATGGTGCTCGGCGCCGGCGTCGCCGTGCTGCGCACGCGCAGCCGCGCCGACCGCGAATCGGTGTGGGCGGGAATGGCGCGCGAATCGGCGCACCAGCTCGCGACGCCGCTTTCGAGCTTGAGTGGATGGATCGAGCTCCTCGGCGAGAGTCAGGACGACCCCCTCACCGTGCAGGCGATTGGGCACATGGTGGCCGACCTGGAGCGGCTCGAGCGCGTCGCGCACCGCTTCGAGCGCATCGGCCGGCCGCCGCGCCGCGATCCGATGGACGTCGGACAGATCGCGCTCCGCGTCGCGACATATTTTCAGGCGCGCGTGCCGACGCTCGCGCACACGGTGACCATCGCTGCGCGCGTCGTCGGCGGCCCGCTGATCGTCGAGGGCGACGCGGTGCTCCTCGAATGGGCACTCGAGTCGCTCGCGAAGAACGCCCTCGACGCACTCGCCGGCCGCGGCGGCCGCATCTACATCCTCGCCACGCGCCGCGACGACAAGGTCACCGTGCGGATAGCCGACGACGGACCCGGCATCCCGAAGGAGTTGCGCGACCGCGTCTTTGAGGCGGGCTTCTCGACCAAGAGCAGCGGTTGGGGCATCGGCCTCGCGCTCAGCAAGCGAATCGTCGAAGAGAATCACGACGGGAAATTGCTGCTGCAGCCGCGCGGCGGCGGCGCGACGTTCGACGTTATACTTCGGACATGACCGCCTCGACATTCGACGCCACGCTGCTCGCTTCGCTCAACGACGCGCAGCGGGAAGCGGTGCTGCATTTTGAAGGTCCGCTCCTCGTGCTCGCCGGCGCCGGTTCGGGAAAGACCCGCGTGCTCACGTCGCGGATCGCGCGGCTGATCGAGCATCATGGCGTCGAGCCGAGCCGCATTCTCGCCGTCACATTCACGAACAAGGCGGCGGGCGAGATGCGTGCGCGAATCGCCCGCCTCCTCGGCCACGAGCCCGCCGGGATGTGGATGGGAACGTTTCACGCGATCGGTGCCCGGCTGCTGCGCATCGAGGCGGCGCGTGCCGGGCTCACGTCGCGTTTCACCATCTACGACGAAGACGAAACGCTGTCCGTCGTGAAGAAGGTGATGGAGCGTCTCAAGATTTCGCCGAAGCAATTCACCGGCAAGGCGCTCCTCTCGATGATCTCCGACGCCAAGAACCAGCTCGTGTCGCCCGACGAGTACGCGTCGCTGGCGATGGATCCGATGAGCAAAGCGGCTGCCCTCGTCTATCGCGACCTCGACGTCGCGCTCCGCCAATCCAACGCCGTCAGCTTCGACGATCTCCTCGTCCTCCCGGTGCGCCTCTTCCAGCAGCACCCCGATCGCTTGGCGCAGTACGCCGGCAAATTCCAGTTCATCCTCGTGGACGAGTACCAGGACACGAACCGCGCGCAATATCAGTTCATCAAGTTGCTCGGTAGCGCGCATGGCAACGTCTGCGTCGTCGGCGACGACGATCAGTCGATCTATGGCTGGCGCGGCGCGGACATCAAGAACATCCTCGACTTCGAGAAGGACTTCGCGAGCGCGCACGTCACGCGACTCGAGGAGAACTACCGCTCGACGCCGCAGGTGCTCGAGCTCGCCAACGTCGTGATCAGCGCCAACGTCGGCCGGCGCGGCAAGACGCTCCGCGCGACGCGCGACGCCGGCGAGCGCGTGACCGTGGTTGGCGCACTCGACGAGCGCGACGAAGCCGAGTGGCTCGTCGAAGAGCTCATCACGCGGCGGAGCGCCCACCGCGAGCTCACGTTGCGCGACTTCGCCATTCTCTACCGCACCAACGCGCAGAGCCGCGCGATGGAGGAAGCGCTGCGCCGCCGCGCCATCCCATATCGCATCATCGGCGCCGTGCGCTTCTACGACCGTCGCGAGATCCGCGATCTCATGTCGTACCTGCGTCTCATCGCCAACCCGGCCGACGACGAGGCGTTTCTCCGGGCGGTGCAGGTCCCGAAGCGCGGGCTCGGCGACACGACGATCGATGCGCTCGCCGAACAGGCGCGCGGCGCGAACATGCCGCTCCTCGCCGCGGCGACCGACGCGTCGCTTGTCGGCGCCCTGCGCAACGCTGCGCGCGCGCCGCTCCTCGCGTTTGCCGGCGTCATCACGCAGCTGCGCTCGCTCGCCGAGCGCGCGTCGGTCGACGAGCTCTTGCGCGAGCTGATCGAGCGCATCGGCTACGGTGAGTACCTGCGCGCTGAAGGACCCGAGGGTGCCGAGCGCTTGGAGAACGTGCGCGAGCTGATCACGAGCGCCGCCGAGACGGTCGCCGACGACGAGGGCGAGGTCGGCCTCACTCCGCTCGACCACTTTCTCCAGCGCGCGTCGCTCGTCGCCGCCGTCGACCAGCACGACCCCAGCGCCGACGCGATCGTGATGATGACGCTGCACAACGCGAAGGGGCTCGAGTTCCCGATCGTCTTCATCACCGGACTCGAAGAGGGCCTCTTTCCGCTCAGCCGCGCGCACGACGAGCCGCACCTGCTCGAGGAGGAACGACGGCTGTTCTACGTTGGCATCACCCGCGCCGAGCAGAAGCTGTACTTGAGTCACGCGCGGAGCCGCCGCCGCAACGGCGAGACGATGCCGTCCATTCCGTCGAGCTTCCTGCACCCGATTCCGCCGGAGATGCTCGATCAGCAGCGCACGATCCGGCTCCGGTCCACCGGAAAAGCCTCGCTGCCGTCGCTCCCGATGTCGCCGTCGTCGCGACGCACGGGCTCGCCCGTCTCCTTCATGCTCGGCCGATCCGATCCCGACGTCGACGTGAGCCAGGATGCGCCGCGCTATGTGCAGGGCGAGCGCGTAAAGCACGCACGCTTCGGCGCCGGCACGATCGCCGAGGTCGGCGGGTCGGGTAAGGATACGAAGGTCACGATCGACTTCGACGATGCGGAGATCGGTCGCAAGCAGATCAAAGTCGCGTACACGAACCTCGAACGTGAGTGGGAGTGAATGGCCGTCACCCGTGACGACGTCGAGCACATCGCTCGCCTCGCGCGACTCGCGCTGAGCGACGCCGAGCTGCCGCAGCTCACCGAGCAGCTGAACGGCATCCTCGGCCACATGGACGTGTTACAGAGAGTCGACACGCGAGCGGTGCTTCCAGCCGCCGGCGTCGGCGACGCGGGCATGCGGTTGCGCGCCGATGACGGGCCGCCGACTCCGCTCGCGCGCGGCCGCGCATCGTTCGCGCCTGAGACGCGCGACGGCTTCTTCATCGTCCCGCGTCTGGCGACGCATGAAAACGCGTCGGCGGATGACGCCGGCGGGGCCGACGAATGACCGCGGTCGCCGACGCATTCCGCCGCATGAGCGAGGTGCGCGCGGGAGCCGAGGGATTGAATATCGTCCTATCGTCCGATGAGAGGGCCGCGTTGAACGAGGAGCGCGAGAGCGCATCGCGCGCCGCTGGTGCGCCGGCGCGTCCGACGCTCGCCGGCGTTCCGGTGGCGGTGAAGGACAACATCGCCACGCTCTCGCTCGCGACGTCGTGCGGGTCGCGTATTCTCGAGGGATACGTGAGCCCGTACGAGGCGACCGCGATCGCCAAGCTCCGCGCCGCGGGCGCCATCGTCGTCGCCAAGACGAACTGCGACGAGTTCGCCATGGGGTCCTCCACCGAGCACAGCGCGTACGGCCCCGCGAAGAACCCGGTCGATCCGCGCCTCGTGCCCGGCGGTTCGTCCGGCGGCTCGGCGGCCGTCGTCGCCGCCGGCATCACGCGCATGGCGCTGGGGAGCGAGACCGGCGGCTCGGTGCGGCAGCCCGCGGCCTTCTGCGGCGTCGTCGGCGTGAAGCCGACGTACGGGCGCGTGAGCCGCTTCGGCCTCGTCGCATTCGCCTCGTCGCTCGATCAGATCGGTACGTTCGGCGCGACGGTCGACGATGCGGCGTTGGCGCTGGAGACGATCGCCGGCGTCGACCTGCTCGACGCGACGACCGCCGACGAGCCGGTGCCGCACTACGGCGACTCGCGAACAGAGCGACTCGACGGCGTCGTGATCGGGAAGCCCCGCGAATATTTTCCCGACTCGCTCGATCCCCGGGTGCGCGCGCTCTGCGATCGCTCGCTCGATCATCTCCGCGCGCTCGGCGCCCAGGTGCGCGACATCTCGATGCCCCACACCGACCTCGCGATCCCCGTCTACTACATCATCGCTCCCGCCGAGGCGAGCTCGAACCTCGCGCGCTTCGACGGTGTGCGATACGGGCTGCGCATCGAGGGCGACGGCCTCCGTGGCATGTACGAGGCAACGCGCTCCAAGGGATTTGGCGCGGAGGTGGTCCGCCGCATCCTGCTCGGCACGTACGTGCTGAGCGCGGGCTACTACGACGCGTACTACAAGCAGGCGCAGGGTGTGCGCGCATTGATCGCCAAGGATTTCCGCGATGCGTATGCGAGCGGGATCACGGCGATGTTCACGCCGACGACGCCGACGCCGGCGTTTGCGATCGGCGCGAAGAGCGCCGACCCCTACGAAATGTATCTCAGCGACATCTTCACCGTGACCGCGAACCTCGCCGGCGTGCCGGCGATGTCGGTGCCGATTGGACGGGTAGACAATCTACCCATCGGCGGACAGATCCTCGCCAAGCACTTCGACGAGCCCGCGATGTTTCGCGTCGCTTACGCCCTCGAGCGCGCGCTTGGCGCCGAGGCGCGCTCATGACCGCCTCCGTGTCGCCGAGCGTCACGGACGCGTACGAGATGGTGGTGGGCCTCGAGGTGCACGTGCAGCTCAACACGCACACCAAGGCATTCTGCAATTGCAGCACGGAGTACGGTCGCCCGCCCAACGTCAACACCTGCCCGGTCTGTCTCGCGCTTCCCGGTGCGCTGCCCGTGCTCAACGCCGCCGCGGTCCGGCTCGGCGTGATCGCCGCCCACGCGCTCGAGTGCCGGATCAATTGCACCTCGATCTTCGCGCGCAAAAACTACTTCTATCCCGACCTGCCAAAGGGCTACCAGATCTCGCAGTACGACAAGCCACTCGCCGAGCACGGCCGGTTGATGATCGGCAGCACGGCCGACGGCCAGCCGATCTACGTCGGCGTCACGCGCGTGCACATGGAAGAGGATGCCGGCAAGTCGATCCACGACCGCTACAGCGGCGTCACCGCCATCGACCTCAATCGCGCCGGCGTACCACTGATCGAGATCGTCAGCGATCCCGACATGCGCTCGTCGAGGGAGGCGGGCGCATATCTTCGCGTACTGAAGCAGATCCTCGAGTTCTGCGAGGTCAGCGACGTGAACATGGAGGAGGGAAGCCTCCGCGTCGACGCCAATGTCAGCGCGCGACTCAAAGGCGAGACGACGCTCGGCACCAAGACCGAAGTCAAGAACATGAATTCGTTCTCCGGCGTCGAGCGCGCCCTGGAGGCCGAGTTCGCGCGGCAGTGCGCGGCGCTCGCACGCGGCGAGCCGATCGAGCAGCAGACGATGCTCTGGGACGGACACAAAGGCGAAGTGCGCCCGGCGCGGACGAAGGAAGGGAGTCACGACTACCGCTATTTCCCGGAGCCGGACCTCCCACCACTCGTCCTCGCGCAGGCGTGGGTCGACGAGATCAAGACGCACCTCCCGGAGCTTCCGCGCGCCCGGCGCCAGCGACTGGCGGCCGAGTACTCGTTAGGCAGCGACGACGTCGAGGTCCTCACCGCGACGCCGGCGCTCGCCGATTACTTCGAGAACGTCGCGCGCGCGAGCGACGACGCGAAAGCGGCGGCGAATTGGGTGCGCGGCACGGTGCTCGCCGCGCTCAACGCCGGCGCCGGCGACATCCGCACATTCCGCGTTCGCCCCGCCGACCTCGCGCAGCTCCTGAGGCTCGTCAAGGACGGCGCCCTCAGTCACTCGGCCGCCAAGACGGTCTTCGGCGAGATGGCCGAGTCGGGGCAGCGTCCCGAGCAAATCGCCCAACGGCTCGGCGTGCTCCAGGAGCGCGATGAAGGCGCGATCGAGCAATGGGTCGCCGAGGTGCTCGCCGAGCACCCCGGGGAGGCAACGCGCTTCCTTGGCGGCGAGAAAAAACTGCAAGGCGTGCTGGTCGGATTCGTGATGAAGAAGAGCGGCGGCCGCGCCGATCCAAAGCGCGTCAATCAGCTCTTGTCGTCGCGCATCGCCGGGTAGAGCGGGAGCGGGTTGTCGGCGGCGAAGGTGAGCGGCGTCTCCGGCATCGCGAACGCGCGCACCGCTTCCGCCGCGACGTGCGAGCTGACGCCCGAGAGGCGGGCCTGCTTGCGGACGTCTTTCGCCAATCGGAGCGCGACGTCGCCCGCAGGATCGAGCGTGAACGGTTCGGAGTGATCGACTCTGTTCAGAAAATCCATCACGTAGTCGTAGCTCCGCTCCATGTACCGCATCACCTCCGGATCGGTGATGTCCCAGCGGCTGTTCTCGGCCGCGATCTGCATGATCCGCTGCCACGAGTCCGTGTCGGTCACGAACACCATGCCGCGAAAAATCCGGCGGTTGGTCGACGTGCTGAAGATCGTCGGACTCAAAATGCGGTCGAGGTGGCCGTCCGCTCTCGCGTGATCGAGGAGCACGACCTCGCGGGCGCGCCGGCTGTACCCGTCACCCAAGTGAATTTCGAATCGCGTTTCCCAGTAGCTGTGCCCGAGGCCCGAGGTGCGCGACGACGACACCAGGTATCGCGGCACGAAGTAGTTGTGCGCGACGACGTCGGCCGCCAGGTGCGACAGGTAGCCATAGCTGAAGGCGCGCAGCGGCTCGTCATCGGACCGGTCGAGGATTTCGAGGCCGATGTTCCACGAGTGACAATGGCGACCGGCCGGCGCGTATTTCTTGGCGATGCTCGTGTCGGCGGCGATCGACCCGTAGAGAAAGTCGTACGGGAAGGCGCGCAACAGATCGGCGACCGCGCCGGGCAGCAAGCTCAGCGTGCGCAGAACGGCTTCGCCGAGGAAGATGTGAGTGCCGGGTGTCCACGCCCACGCGGCGCGCGGAACGAGCGCGACCGCGATGAGCGCGACGAGCGCGAGGGCGCCGAGCGCGACGGCGCGCGCCGCGAAGCGCCTCACGCGGCGATCACGCCCGCCGTCACCCGACATCATGACGCGGCGTGACCGCGATCAGATCCCCAGCGACTTGCGCCGCCGCTTCACCGACTTGCGGAGGTCCTTGAGCTCGTCGGAGACTGCCGTCTCGATCGCGTCGCGCGCGTTGGCGAGGTAGTCGCCAACCTCCCCGAGCATCTCGTCCGCCGGAACGCGGTCCCACATCTCTTCGCCCCGGTCGCGCGCCCACCGCGCGCCTTCGGCGCCGCGCTTGCCGGCCCAGGCCAGCCCCTGCTTCGCGTACGGCGCGGCGCGCCGGGCGCCATCGCCCGCGGCAAGCATCGCCGCCATCGCCGGCCGGCGACCCCGCGGCCCGGTGCGGAAGAGCAGCGTCACGACCGTGCCGACCGCGACGCCGAGCAGCATCGCCGTCAGCAGGTCGTACGGCTCATTCGGCGCGGCGCCGCGCCCGCGAGCGGATCCGCGGCCCGACCCCGCCGGTCGACCCCGACTCCCGCTCCCCGTCTCTGATCCCATCGTCGTTCCCATCGTGCATCGCCTCCTCGGCGTCGAGCGCGCCGGCTAGTTCGTCGTCCAAATCTCCATCGTCATCGATGACGCCATCGCGAAAAGTCGCGGCTCCCACGCGCACGCCGCGCACCGCTGAGGCCGTGGACACGAACGTCCCTTCGACCTCCTCCTGCACCACGCGCAGAAGCGCGTTCAACTCCTGCACCCGCTCCTCGGCCGCCGCGAGCGCATCGTTCAGCCGATCGTTCGCTGTCGCGATCACCGCACTCACCTGCTGGATATCGCCACGGATCGACGTCGTCACGTAGTCTACGTTGTCGGCGATCGCGCTGGCGTGTTTCACGATCGGCTTGATGTCGGCTTCGACGCGTTTCAGCAGATCGTTGATCTTCGAGTAACTCTTCCGGAGGTTCCACGCCGCCGGCACGAGGAACACTACGAGCACGCAGATCATGATCGACGCGAGCCCGCTCGACACCCACGTCACCGTCTCGAACCATCCTCGCGGCGCGATCACTTGCCGCGTCAGGATGGTATCGGCCGATGCGCGCGCCTGAAGCGCGGTTTGCAGCGCCGCGTCCCACAGCGCCGGTGATGACGACGCGATGTGCGAGAGGAGATGCATCAGCGGGCGCGCCCGATCCCGTGTATGTCCGCCGCGTTGAACGCAATCTGACTGGCCACGCCGCCCCGAAGGTGCAAAGGTGAGGCCAGCACTGGCGCCGCCTGCCTTGGCGATCTCGACTCAGCCGTTCGCATCGAGGCCGAGCGCTGGCGCCAGCCCGACGACGCGACTCACTGGCACCGCGAAGACGATCCCGGCGCCCGGTACCTCGAGGCTGCCGCACACGCGCTGGATCACGGCGATGGCCGCGTCGATCTTGTCGTCGTCGATCACGCTGAACACCGTGTGATTGATCGGCCGCGACCGAGGCCCGAGCGACCGGCGCAAACCCGCAAAGACGGGGTGATGAATGAGCACGTGCCCCATCCCTTCGCTGTCGATCATGGTCGCGCCCGTGATGCCGAGCTCGATGAACCCCGCCAACACGTCGTCCACATGCTCTTCGTAGTTGATGACGGCGACCAGGAGCTGCATGCGCGGGGAGTGTGAGACGAAGCGGCGAAGGGGATCGGCATCGTATGGCCCTCGTCTTGACGTGTCAAGAAAAGCGGCGTCAGTCGTCAGTCGTCAGTTGCCGGTTAACGGTCGACAGCCAACGGTCGACACCCGCGGTCGACAGCCATCCCGTTTACCTTTCGCCGCTCGTCCTGAACACCGAACACCGAACACCGATCCGAGCACCGCGCATGGCTCATCAGTATATCGTAGAAGGCGGGCACCGGCTGTCCGGCACCATACGGCCATCGGGCAACAAGAATGCGGCACTGCCGATCGTCGCCGCGGCGCTGTTGACGAGCGAGCCGGTGATCCTCGAGAACGTCCCACGCATTCGCGACGTCGAGACGCTCGTCGAGCTGCTCGCCGCCACCGGCGCGAGCGCCGAGTGGACGGCGCGCAACGCGCTCCGCATCGAGGCGAAAATGGTGCGCGCGGCCAGCCTGGATCCCAAGCTGTGCGCGAAGATTCGCGCATCGATTCTCCTCGCCGGCCCGCTGCTGGCGCGCTGCGGATCGGTCACGCTCCCGCCGCCCGGCGGCGACGTGATCGGCCGTCGGCGGGTCGACACGCACTTTCTCGCCCTCGAGCAGCTCGGCGCGACGTTTACGATGGACCGCGAGTTCACCGTGAGCGCGAACGCGTTGCGCGGCGCCGATGTCTTCTTGGATGAGCCGAGCGTCACCGCGACGGAGAACGCGCTGATGGCGGCGACGGCCGCGACGGGGGTGACGACGCTCCGCAACGCGGCGAGTGAGCCGCACGTGCAGGACCTCGCGCAGTTTCTCGTCGCCATGGGCGCCTCGATCGACGGCATCGGCACCAACACCCTTACCGTGCACGGCGGCCTGCCGCTGCACGGCGCCACGCACCGCATCGGGCCGGATCACATCGAGGTCGGCTCGTTCATCGGGCTCGCCGCGGTGACCGGCTCCGAGCTGCGCATCGAGGAGGCCGGTATCGAGCACCTCCGCTCGGTACTGATGGGATTCGAGCGCCTCGGAATCGTCTGCAAAGTGGAGGGCAAGGATCTGATCGTTCCGGCGGACCAGTCGCGCGAGATCCAGAGCGACCTCGGCGGCCACGTCGCGAAGCTGGAAGACCAGCCCTGGCCCGCCTTCCCGGCCGATCTCATGTCGATCGCCATCGTCACCGCGACGCAGTGCAGCGGACTCATCCTGATGCACGAGAAGATGTTCGAGTCGCGCATGTTCTTCGTCGACAAGCTCATCGGCATGGGCGCAAAGATCGTGCTCTGTGATCCGCACCGCGCCCTCGTCGCCGGCCCGGCTAAGCTCCGCGCCTCGACCATGGAGTCGCCCGACATTCGAGCCGGCATGGCGATGCTCCTCGCGGCCTGCTGCGCTCGCGGCACGAGCACCATCAACAACGTTGGCCAGATTGAGCGCGGGTACGAGCGAATCGATGAGCGACTTCGCGTGCTTGGCGCCAAGGTAACGCGCGTCGAGGACCGCCGCGGCTAGTGGAATTCCCGCCACGCCAGGAGATCGAGGACTTCGCCGAGTTCGGCGTGCGGGCGTTCACGACGACGCGTGCCGCCGGCAGCTTCGGCCTCCAGAGCGAGGAGCCCGTCGCGCTCGTCATGTCGCGCTGGTACGGCCTCCGCGATGCGCTGGCGTCGCTTGGCGCGCGCTTCGCCACCGCCAGCCAAGTGCATGGTAATCGCGTCGTCGTCCACCAGGGAGCGTGGGAGGGATGGCTTCGCGTCACCGGGGCCGACGGGCATGCCGCACCGGGACGCCTCACGGCGATGGCGGTCACCGTGGCCGACTGCGTTCCGATCTTTATCGCCCATGCCTCCGGTGCCGCGGCAATCCTTCATTGTGGCTGGCGCGGCACCGCGGCCGGCATTCTCGATCGCGGCATTGCCCTCCTGTCGTCTCTCGGCGTCGAGAAGAGCGAGCTCCGCATTCACTTCGGTCCTGCGATTTGCGGCGCGTGTTACGAGGTGAGCGCCGACGTCTACGCCCAGCTCGCGGGACGAACGGTCGACGGTCCGACTACCGTCGACCTGCGCGCGCTCCTCGCCCAGCGTGCTCGGACGCTCGGCGTCGCCCACACTGTGAGCGACGCCTGCACTAAATGCGACAACGATCGCTTTTTTTCCCATCGCGCGGGCGATGTGGGTAGACAGCTGGGCGTGATCGTCGCCCTCTGAGGTTCTGCCAGCTACGGGACGTCAGGCCGCCGCTTGCTTCTTGGCCTTTCCTCCCCTGAGCGCCTTCGACAGGCCCCAGAGCATTTTGTTGATCTCGTCGACGACGGGTGCGAGCGGCGCGATCTGCTCGGTCGTCAGCATTTCCAGCCGCACCGCGACCGCGAGGAGCGACTCGACTTCGGCGAGCGCCCCGTGCGCGTATGTGAGGTGCCGGAGATAGTCGCCAGTCGCGTGCCGTCCCTGTCCTTCGGCGATTCTCGCCGGCACCGCGAGCGCCGCCCGGCGCAGGTGCGCCGTGAGCCCTTGTAGCTCGTCCTTCGGCAACTTCTTGGTGATCACGTAGACTTCGGCGAGCAAGTCCACGCCGCGCTGCCAGACACGCAAATCCCGAAAGCTCCGAATCGGCGACGCCGCTTCCATGTCATCCTCGAGGTGAGTGTTGCGGAGAGAATAGGCGGGACCGCGAGAAAGCCGTCACCGATTTCACTCGTACCGCGCCGTTCCGCTGCGACCCACCGTCCACACGATCCGCCCCTCGGCACCGGCTTGACTCACCAGATCGGAATGTCTAGATTGCTCCTCAGATGTGGGGGAAGGTGGCCCCACATTTTTTGTTGTCCTGAGGTTTTGACGTCGCGTGAACGACACGTTAGAAGCGATTGCCAGACAAGAGCTTGATCGGTTGGGCTACGATCTCGTCGCCATCAAGCGCGGCGGCTCGAAGTCGCGCCCGACGGTCGAGATGCGCATCGACCGCCGCGACGAGGGAAAGGTGACGGTCGATGATTGCGCGGCAGCGTCGCGGGCCATCGAGGCCCGACTCGATGCCGAGCACCTGATCGGTGACCGCTACACGTTGGAAGTGTCGTCGCCTGGCGCCGACCGGCCGCTGAACACCGCGGCTGATTGGCGCCGCTTCGTCGGGCGGCGCGCGAAAGTGCTCGCTGATGCGGTGGGCGGGCGCGAGGAGGTCGAGATCGTCGCGCTCGAGGGCGACAAGGGCTCGGAGGTCGTGATCGTTCGCAACGACCGCGGTGCCGAGCTTCGAGTGCCGCTGGCGGCGATTCGCGAGGCGCGGTTGGTAGTGGTGTGGTGACGGAGGTGTCGCGACCGGCCGTCGGACGAGCCGGTTGGAGTCAGACGGATTCTTGCAGTCGTGAACGCAGTGATCGCAAAATGACAGCCGATAGCCGATAGCCGATAGCTGATAGCCGACCGCTGACGGTCGACGGCCGACAGCCGATTCTAGAGGATTGCCCATGGCCAGCTCCGCCGACATTCTGAACGCATTCCGCGAGATCACCAACACGAAGCAGTTGGATCGCGCGGAGCTGCACGGCCTGCTGGAGGATGGCATCTTCGCCGCGCTCGCCAAGAAGTACGGTCCGACGGTGCAAGCCGAGGTCGAGATCGACGAAGGCAAGGGAGACATCCGGATCGTTCGGCTGCGGACGGTCGTTGCCGAGGTCGCCGACGCGGCGCGCGAGATCTCGCTCGAGGATGCGAAATTTTACGACGAGAGTTTCGAGGTCGGCGACGTGATGGAAGACGCCGTCGACTTCGCCGAGTTTGGCCGCATGGCGGCGCAGGCGGCGAAGCAGCGCATTATCCAGCGCGTGCGCGAGCGTGAGCGGACGCGCATCCGCGACGAGTTCGCGAACCGCGTTGGCGATCTCTTGTCGGGTGAGATTCAGCAGATCGAGCGCGGCAAGCTCGTCGTCATGCTCAACAAGTTCCGCGAGGCGGAAGCGATCATTCCGTATCGCGAGCAGAATCATCGCGAGCACTTTCATCAGGGCGAGCCGATCCGCGCCGTGCTGAAGCGCGTCGAGGAGACGCCGAAGGGCCCGCGTCTCATCCTCAGCCGCGCCGACGGCCTGTTCGTGATGGCACTGTTCAAGCTCGAAGTGCCGGAGATCCAGCAGGGCATCGTCGAGATCCGCGCCGCCGCGCGCGAGGTCGGCAGCCGCAGCAAGATCGCCGTTTTCTCGCGCGACGACTCGATCGATCCGGTAGGCGCGTGCGTCGGTCTCAAGGGCTCGCGCGTGCAGGCGGTGGTAAACGAGTTGGGCGGCGAGCGCATCGACATCGTGCCGTGGTCCAGCGACCCGGAACGGTTCGCCAAGCTCGCCCTCGCGCCCGCCAAGGTCGCACGGGTGTTCAGCGACCCAGGCGCCCGCACGATTCAGGCGGTCGTCGATGAGGATCAGCTCTCGCTCGCCATCGGCCGCAACGGACAGAACGTGCGCCTCGCGTCGGAGCTCACGGGCTGGAAGATCGACCTGTACTCGAGCCGAGAGTGGATGGAGCGCGGCGGCGAGACGCCGATCTTCGCGCCGCTGCCCGACGAGCGTCAGGCGAAAAACGCCGAGGTCGCCGACGTGCGATTGGCCGACATCGACGGACTGGGGCCGGCGACCGTGGCCGTGCTCGAGGATGCGGGTTATCGCACGCTCAACGATATTATCGACAAGGAGCGCGAGGACTTTCTCCGGCTCCCCGGCATCGCACCGGAAGAGGCCGATCGCATCATGTCGATGCTGGACGAGCTGACCGAAGAAGGCGGTGGCGACGACGCGTCCGGCGCGCCCGAGCGCGGCGCGGCGGACGCCTGAGGTGGACGCTGAGTCGCAACGGAAGCTGCTCGGCTTGATTGGGCTAGGTGTTCGCGCGCGGACGGCGGTGGTGGGTGTGGAACAGGTGCGTGACGCGGCAAAGCGCGACAAGCTCGCGCTCGCTGTGGTCGCACCCGATGCATCGCGGCACAGCCTGGACAAGGTGGTGCCGCTGTTGAAGGCGAAACGAATACGGACGATCGAAGGACCGACGGCCGCGGAGCTCGGTGCTGCGGTGGGTCGCGAGTCGACGGCGGCGGTTGGGATCGTCGATCGGAATTTGGCGCGAGGGATTCGCGCCGTGGCAGATTCGAGCTCCTGAGAGCTCAGTGGGAGGAGGGTTTTTGATCAAGCTTCGCGTGCACGACCTGGCAGGAGAATTCGGCATTTCCAGCGACGAGCTGATGAACATGCTCCGTTCGATGGACGTGCCGGTGCGCACGCATCTGAGTCAGCTCACCGACGATCAGGTGTCGCGCCTCAGGGCGAAGTGGGAGCGCGAGAAGCGCGCTCGCCAAGAGAAGCCGGCCGCCGCGCCACGACGGCGTCGCGGAGGCGCGGCCGCGCCGGCGTCGGCCGCCGTCACGCCCGCCGCCGCCGCGCCCGCTGCGCCCCGCAGGGTCGCGTCGAAGTCTGCCGCGAAGAAGGCGGCCGCGCCCGTGCCCGAACCCATCGCCCCCGCGGCGGATGCCGACAGCGCCGCGAGCGTCGCCAAGCGCCGCCGCCGCAAGGCGGCCGATGTCGCCCTCGCTGCCGAAGAAGCGGCCCACGCGCAGGAAGATGCGCAGGAGGCACAGCACGCCGCCGCCGCGATCGCCGCGGATGCCGCCGCGGACATCGTCGAGCGCGACGTGCCAATGGAAGTCTCACGCGACGACGATCGCGATGCGGACAGCGAACGCCCCGCCGCCGCTCCTCCGTTCATTCCGCGGCCGGCGCGTCCGGCCGGCGAGCGTCCGGAGCGCGAGCCGCGTCCCGCGACGCCTTCCGCCGAGCTCGAGCCGCATCGCCCCACCCCCATGCGCGACATGCCCGAGGGACTGCGCCCCGCGGCATCCGCGACGCCGTCGGGAACCGGGCAGCGGCCGACGCCGATCTCGCCCGAGTGGCAGCGTCCGCGTCCGATCGATCGCGCCGGCGCGCCACCGCGTGGTGGCGCGCCCGCTCGGAGCGGCGGTACGCCCTATCAGCCGCCGCGTCCCGTCGCCTCCGCGGCGCCCGGCGCTGGCAGCGCCGCGCCCGGTGCGCGCCGCGACGACAAGCGTGGCGGCAAGCGCAAGAAAGGCAAGCGCGGCAACGTCGACCAGGAAGTCGTGACGGCGAACATCTCGCGCACGATGGCGTCGCTGACCGGCCCGGTCGCGCGC
>JBDUCS010000285.1:0-5443 GCA_040003335.1 Gemmatimonadaceae bacterium
GAGCGCGGCGTCATCGTCGCGCGTGAAGCCGAACAGCTCGGCGGCGCGGCCGTTGGCGGCGCGATCGCGGCGGAGCGCGAGTCCCGGCACGCCCGGGAGCGGCGCCTCGGCTCCCGTCGGGACGCGATACGTCGCCCGGCCGCCGCACTTCTGCACGATGCGCGCGATGAGCCACATCGCCTCGTTGGAGAGCATCGGCGAGACGAGCGCGTGCACCGTCTTGCCGCGCATCGCCGCCGCGGCGGCCGCCGTCGCCACGTCCCAGTCGGTCGCCGTGAACCGGCCGCCCTCTGACACGAGCGGCGCCTCGACGCGATCCTGCCGGTTCATCCAGCGGTAATTGAGCCGGCCGTAGTCGCAGACGAAGAACTTGTTTACGTCGTCGTTCGACCGCGGGCGCAGCCGCACGAGCTGATTGTCGCGCGTCTCGGCGATCGTGTTGCACCCCTGCGTGCAGTTCGGGCAGACCGACGGCGTGCGGTCGAGCTCCCAGGCTCGCACCTTGTTCAAGCTGTCCTTCGACAGGAGCGCGCCGACCGGACAGAGCTCGATCACGTTGCCGGCCCACGCGTGCGTGAGATCCTGTCCGTCGAACTTCCCGATCACCGCGCGATCGCCGCGCTCGCTGACGTTGAGCACGGACTCCTGCGCGACATCGTCCATGAAGCGCACGCAGCGCGTGCAGAGAATGCAGCGGTTCGTCACGTACATCACGTCGCCGCCGAAGTCCTCGACCGGATTGAAGCGCTTCGGCTCCGGGCCGAGCCGTCCCTCTGACCGTCCCTCGACGTAGGTGTAGTCTTGCAGCTCACACTCGCCGGCCTGATCGCAAATCGGGCAGTCGAGCGGATGGTTGATCAATAGAAATTCGAGTACGCCCTTGCGGGCCTCGAGCGCCTTCTCGCTATAGACGTGAACGACCTGCCCGGGCATCGCCGTCGTCACGCACGCCGGCGCGAGCTTTGGCGCCTTCTCCACCTCGACCAGGCACATGCGGCAGACGCCGGCGACGGGCAGGCCCGGATGGTAGCAGTAGTGCGGAATGAGAATGCCGGCGAACTTCGCCGCCTCGAGAATCGACATGCCCTCGGGCACCGTCACCGAGCGTCCCTCGATCGTCAGCTGCACCGTCTTCGCCGGCGCGACAGTCGTGGCCATTTACGCCGCCGCCGTGCTCGCGGACGACCCGCTGCGCAGCGGGCACCGCTTGCCCGTGATGTGCGCCTCGAACTCGTGCCGGAACTTCTGAATCCCTGAGACGACCGGCGCCGCGCAGGAATCGCTCAGCACGCAGATCGTCTTGCCCGTCATGTTCTCGCACAGCTCGAGGAGCACGTCGAGATCGCCCATCGTCCCGCCGCCGGCCTCGATGCGGTCCATGATGCGCGTCACCCACGCCGTTCCTTCGCGGCACTGCGTGCACTGCGCGCAGCTCTCGTGCGCGTAAAAGCGGCAGAGGCGCGCGATGTGCCGCACCATGCACTGCGAGTCGTCGTAGACGATCACGCCGCCGGAGCCGAGCATCGAGCCTTGCGCCACGAAGCCCTCGTAGTCCATCAGCGTCGCCTCGGCTTCGGCCATTGTCTGAATGGGCACGGACGAGCCACCGGGAATCACCGCCTTGAACGTCCGACCCTTGGGCGGTCCGCCGCAGACATCGTACAGGAAATCCTTGAACGGAAACCCGAGCACGACCTCGTAGTTGCCGGGTTTGGCGATGTTGCCGCAGACGGAGAACAGCTTGGTCCCCGTGCTCTTCGGATTCGAGAGGCAGAATTGCTTGTACCACGCCGCGCCCTTCGTCAGAATGTGCGGCACGGCGGCCAGCGTCTCGACGTTGTTGATCGTGGTCGGTTGGCCGAACAGCCCCGCCACCGCCGGGAACGGGGGCTTGATGCGCGGATTGCCGCGACGCCCCTCGAGCGAGTTCATCAGCGCCGTCTCTTCGCCGCAGATGTACGCGCCGGCGCCCTTGTGCACGTACACATCGACGCGCTTGCCGGTCCCCATTGCGTTGGCGCCGAGAATCCCGGCTGCGTAGGCCTCCTGCACGGCGCGCGTCATCTCACGGAGCGGCTCGGTGAACTCGCCACGGATGTAGATGTACGCCGTCTCGGCGCCGATCGCATACGCGCCGATCGCGCACCCCTCGACGAGGGCGTGCGGCGTCCAGCGCATGATCTCCCGATCCTTGAAGGTGCCGGGCTCGCTCTCGTCGGCGTTGCAACAGAGGTAGTGCGGCTTGCCGTCGCCCGGCTTCATGAACGACCACTTCATGCCCGTCGGGAATCCGGCGCCGCCGCGGCCGCGCAGCCCCGACTCCTTCACGGCGGCGACGATGTCCGCTTCCGTCATGCCGAGCGCCTGCTCGAGCGCTGCGTAGCCACCGCGCTTGCGCCAGCCGTCGAGCGTCATCGCCTCGGCGTCGCCGAAGTACTGCGAGAGCAGCGGCGTCTCGCGCGGATGCGATTGGTGAGGGAATCCCATGCGTGTCGGCGACTCTCTACTTGAGCTGGGCGAGAATGTCCGGAACGCGCGCCGGCGTCACGGACTCGATGAACGCTTCGTTGACCATCACCGGCGTCGCGAAGCCGCAGGCGCCGAGGCACTCGACTTCGATCACGGTGAACTTGCCGTCGGCCGAGGTAACGCCGAGCTCGCCGCACTGCGTGTGGCGCAGAAACGCGTCGGCCACACCTTCGGCGCCGCACGCGCCGCACGGCGACGTGGTGCAGACCTGGATAAAATATTTCCCAACCGGATGCTGGTGATACATCGTGTAGAAGGTCACCACGCCCTTCACGTACGCCGGCGTCAGGTCGAGGAGCGCGGCCACTTCCGCCATCGCGCTCGCGCTCACCCAGCCACGCTCCCGCTGCACGATCCACAGTGCGGGCAGGAGTGCGGCCATCTTCGTCGGATAGTGCGTCAGCAGCTCGTCGAGCTCCTGCTTCGGCGCGCCCATGAACACGGGCACATGCTCCTCGGGGTGATGCTGCCCGCGGTCCGAGTGCGGCGCATCGGCCGGTGCGTGTACGCCGCCCATCTCGTTCGCTCCGCTCACCGGTCTATTTCCCCCATGACGATGTCGATCGATGCGTTGATCGCGATCACGTCGCTGAGCAGATGCCCTTCCACCATCTTCGGGATCGCCGACAGGTTCACGAACGACGGCGGCCGGATGCGCCAGCGCACCGGCTTGCCCGTTCCGTCGGACACCATGTAGTAGCCTTTCTCGCCTTTCGGGCTCTCGACCGCGACGTAGCACTCGCCGAGCGGCGGACGCGGGCCCTCCATCACCTGCTTGAAGTGATGGATCATCGATTCCATGTCGCTCATCGCCTTCGATTTGGGCGGTAGCACCACACGATGATCGTCGATGTTCACCGGCCCATCGGGCAGCCGCTTCAGCGCCTGGTCGAGAATGCGGTTCGACTGGCGCAGCTCCTCCATCCGCACGAGATAGCGGTCGTATACGTCGCCCGACGAGCCGACGGCGACGTCGAAGTCGTAGGTCTCGTAGTCGAGATAGGGAAAGTCCTTGCGCACGTCGTACGCGACGCCCGAGGCGCGCACCATCGGACCGGACAGCCCGTAGTTCACCGCCTCGTCCGGCGTCATCACGCCCAAGCCGATCGTGCGGCCGACCCAGATGCCGTTCTTCGTCAGCACGCGGTCGATCTCGTACATCGTCTTGGGGAATCCGGCAATGAAGGAGCGAAGCGAGTCCGTCCAGCCATCGGGTATGTCGGCCGCCATCCCGCCCACGCGTGTCGCGCTGGTCGTCAACCGCGCCCCGACCCACGATTCGAGCAGGTGGTAGACGATCTCCCGCTGTTGGAACGCCCACAGGAACGGCGTGAACGCGCCAATGTCGATGCAGGTCGTGCCGAGCCACACCAAATGCGAGATGATGCGCGACAGCTCCATCGCGATCACGCGCAGCACGGTGCACCGCGGCGTGATCTCCACGCCGAACAGTCGCTCGCACCCCAACGAGAACGCGACGTTGTTGCCGATCGAGTTCAGATAGTCCTCGCGGTCGGTCCACGGCACGATCTGATTGTACTGGCGGTACTCGCCGATCTTCTCGAAGCCGCAGTGCAGGTAGCCGACGTGCGGCACGCAGCGCACGACCGTTTCGCCGTCGAGCTCGAGCACCAGGCGAAGCACCCCGTGCGTCGCCGGATGCTGCGGCCCGAGGTTGATCAGCATGTGCTGACCTTCCATATCGAGCTCGGTGTCGTCGTAGAACGAGGGCGACTCGAGCGTCGTGACGACGCCGCCCTCATTCACCGACAGGGGCGCGCGGCGTGGGCGCCCTTGTTCATCGATCGACGACGTTCCGACCGCGACTTCGACCGTCCGCTTCGTCGCCATGGCCTATTCTCCCGTCTTCTCGCCGCCGGCGAGCCGCCGGCGCATGTCGTCGGGCAGATCCTCGAACGCCGCGGCGACCGTGAGCTCTTCCATCGAGTAGCGCGCCTCGGGGTTCGCCGCGAGCGCCTGCCGCAATTGCTCGGCGCGGCTGAAGCGGCCCCGCAAGGGGAAATCCTTGCGCAGCGGAAAGCCCTCGCGGTACTGCTCCCACATCAGGATGCGGCGCAGGTCGGGATGGCCGGTGAAGCGAATGCCGAACATGTCGTAGCACTCGCGCTCCAGCCAATCGGCGCCCTTGTACACAGGCCACACGCTCGGCACCTCGAGCGCGGCGCCCTTGTCGAGCTGCACCTTGACGCGCAGAAAGCGGCGATACGGAAGCGAGCGCAGATGCCAGACGACCTCGAGCGGCGCCTCGGCATCGCGGAACTCGACCGCGGTCAGGTCGCTCAGGTAGTCGTAGCGCTGCGATTCATCGCCGTGCAGCCATTCGACGACCGCGAGAAGCCGCTCTCGCGCGACGATGACCGTGGTTTCGCCCCACACCACGTGCACCTGCGTGATGGCATCGCCGAACTTAACCGCCAGCGCGGCGGCGGACGGGTTCGGCCCGCCGCCGCGGTTCGGCACGCTCTTCGGCGTCACCGGCGACGCATCCCCGCCGGCGTGTCCCGGGAGCACCGTCGGCTGCGCCGTCACGGCTCGCGCCATCAGATCCCCGACCGCGTCTGGTGGACCGAGTTGCCGAATGGCTCCGACAGCTCGTCGATCACCTGCGGCGGGATGTACAAGCCCGTCTCCGGATCGGGGCTCATCTCGTTGCGCAGCGATTTGTCGGCGCCGCGCTCGTTCATGATCTTCTGCTGCAGCATCATGATCCCGTAGATGAGACCCTCCGGCCGCGGCGGACAACCCGGCACGTAGACGTCGACCGGAATGATCGTGTCAATTCCCTGCACCACCGCGTAGTTGTCGAACATCCCGCCGCTCGATGCGCAGGCGCCCATTGAGATGCACCACTTGGGCTGCGGCATCTGCTGCCAGATGCGGCGAATCACCGGCG
>JBDUCS010000286.1:0-5431 GCA_040003335.1 Gemmatimonadaceae bacterium
CGAGCGCGCGCGCTGTCTCCGTCTTCCCTACTCCGGTCGGCCCAAGAAAAATAAACGAGCCGATGGGCCGATTCGGATCCTGCAGGCCGGCGCGCGAGCGGCGCACGGCGTTCGCCACGGCACGCACGCCCTCGTCCTGCCCCACCACTCGTTCCGCGAGATGATGCTCGAGCTGCGTCAATCGCTCGCGCTCGCTCTCCATCATCCGCGTCACGGGGATGCCGGTCCACTTGGCGACCACCGACGCGATGTCGTCGGCGTCTACTTCTTCCTTCAGGAACTGGCTGCCACCCTCGCTCTGCTTCGCCTTCATCGCCTGCTCCGCATCGCGCATCCGCTGCTCGAGCTGCGGCAGCTTCCCGTACTGCAGCTCGGCCGCCTTGCCCAAGTCACCAGCACGCTGCGCGCGGTCGATCTCGGTGCGCACCTGATCCGTCTCCTGCTGGATCTTGGCGACGCGGCCGAGCGTCTCTTTCTCGGCTTGCCACTGCGCCTTCATCGCCAGGCTCTTCTCACGCAGCTCGGCGAGCTCGCGCTCGAGTGCCTTGCGACGGTCAAGGGCTTCGCGGTCCTTCTCCTTTTGTAGCGCCTGCCGCTCGATCTCGAGCTGCATCACGCGGCGCTCCACCTCGTCGATCTCCTGCGGCATCGAGTCGATTTCTATCCGTAACCGGGAGGCCGCTTCGTCGATCAGGTCGATGGCCTTGTCGGGGAGAAAGCGGTCACCGATGTAGCGGTTGGAGAGCGTTGCCGCGGCGACGACCGCGCTGTCGGTGATGCGCACGCCGTGGTGCACCTCGTATCGCTCCTTGAGCCCACGCAGTATCGCGATCGTATCCTCGACGCTCGGCTCGCCGACGTACACGGGCTGGAAGCGTCGCTCGAGCGCCGCATCCTTCTCGATGTGCTTTCGGTATTCGTCGAGCGTCGTCGCGCCGACGACGCGCAGCTCGCCGCGCGCCAGCATCGGCTTGAGCATGTTGCCGGCGTCCATCGACCCCTCGGCCTTCCCTGCGCCGACGAGCGTGTGCATCTCGTCGATGAACGTGATGAACGCGTCGGGCTCGTCGGTCAGCTCCTTGAGCACCGATTTGAGCCGCTCCTCGAACTCGCCCCGGAACTTGGCGCCGGCGATCAGTGCCCCCAAGTCGAGCGCGACGAGCCGCTTGTTCTTGAGGCTCTCCGGTACGTCGCCGTTCACGATCCGCTGCGCCAAGCCCTCGACGATCGCCGTCTTGCCGACGCCGGGCTCGCCGATTAGCACGGGATTGTTCTTGGTGCGGCGCGACAGCACCTGGATCACTCGCCGAATCTCCTCGTCGCGCCCAATCACCGGGTCCAGCTTTCCCTTCCGCGCCGCCTCCGTCAGATCGCGCGTGAACTTCTGCAGCGCCTGGTACTGCTGCTCCGGATTCTGGTCGGTCACGCGATGCGACCCGCGAACAGCCTGGAGCGCTTCGAGCACCTTGTCCCTGGTCACGCCCAAGCTGCGCAGCGCCTCGCGCGACTCGGTGCCCTTCACCTCCGTCAGTGCGAGCAAAAAGTGCTCGCTCGACACGTACTCGTCGCCCAGCTCTTTGGCGTCCGCTTCGGCCTTGTCGACAACGGCGTTGAGCTCGCGCGCCAGGGATGGCTGCGCGCCCCCGCTCTGCTTGGGATAGCGGGCGATCTCCCGCTCGAGTTTCGCGCGCAGCTCACGCACGTCGACGCCGAGCTTGTGGAGAATCGGGACGATGATCCCCTCCTCCTGGTTGGTCAGCGCGAGGAGAAGATGCCCGTCGTAGATGACCGGATTCCCGAGCTGGCGCGCCTGGTTCTGCGCGCCGCTCAGCGCTTCAGCGGCCTTCACCGTGAAACGGTCTGAGTTGATCATGATTTCGAGAGGAGAAAGTACTTTATCAGATACGCTTTAAGCTATTATAGAATATAGCATAAAGTGACGGCTACGGCTTGGGTTGCCGCTCTCGCACGCCGTCCTTCTCCACCGCCGCTTTGGCCTCGGTCGCGAGCGTCGTCACCGCGGTGCGCGCCAGGGCGGATAGTGCCGTCACGATCGCCGGCATGGTGGGCGCCGGCACCTCCTGCTCCAGCCGGCGCGAGCCGCCCCACAGCACGGAATCGTCTCGCGCGCGAACGAGCTTCGCCTCGATCTCGACGACGGCGAACACCTGCTTGCCGCGGTCCGCCTCCTCGAACTGGCGCACGGCGCCGCGCCACACGTACGTAACACCGCGGCGCGACGCGGGCTCGAACACGGCGCGCTCCGCGCTCAACGGGAGGCTGGCGAGCACCTCCTCCGTCTCCAGGCCGAGCATCTCGCCGAGCGGTACGGCCCACTCGCGGTAGGGATACACACCGTAGCGCGTCTCGTCCACGCGGTAGACGATGCCGCGCTCGCCGTAGATGCCCGGCGCGAGGTAGCGGTCGATGGCGACGGAGCCGTCCAGCACGCCGTGCGCCGGAGCGCCCGTGTCGGCGCGGGCAGGAGGCGGCGCCAGCCGATACAGCTCGGGCGCGGGAACGGATCCGCCGAGGCAGCCGAGCGAGAACGCCGCGGCGGCGAGTGCGATGTACGCGCGCGCCATGCTCACGGCCTGGGCCCTACCGGCTTGTCGGGCGCCTTGGGCTGCTTGAGCAGGCTCGATGGATTCTTCTCCAGCCGTTCGGTGAATCGCGCCAGATTATCCGACGCGACGGAGAGATTGCGCATGATACCTTCGACGCGGTCACCGCGCTCGATCGCCCCGCGAAGCTGCGTCACGAGCTCCTTCACTTCCCGCAAGGTGCTCAATGCTTCCTTCTGCGTCGCCGCCAGGTTCGGGCCGGCCGCGCGCATCGCCGTGTCTGCCGTGGCCAGCATGCGCTCCGACCGGAGGAGCATCAGATTCAGGCGCGAGCCCGTCGTGTCGAGCTGCGCGAGTATGCGCACCGAGCCCGTCGCCGCGGTGCCGACCAGCGTGTCGATGCGCGAGAGCGTGCGGTCGATGCGCTGCCACGGTGCGCCGCCGGTGAGCTTCTGCGCGCCCATCAGCAACGAATCCGCGCGGTCGAGAAACAGGCCGAGCCGGCTCATCGCGTCGGGGAAGGTCAGGCTCTCCTCGCTCGCGACCTGACTGCCCGGCGGCAGCGACGGCGACGCCGCGCGGCCCGGATTCAAGTTGAGATACGGCTGCCCGAGCAATCCGAGCTGCGAAATAGACGCGTGCGTGTCGAGGCGGATGGGCGTCTGCTTGCGCACGCGAAAGGTGACGCGAATGCGCGTCGCATCCTGCGGATCGAGCTCCATCCCGGTGATCGCGCCAACGAGCAGTCCGCCGTACCGCACGTCGTCGCCCAAGTTGAGGCCGGGCACCGACCGGAACTCCGAGTAGTACTCCGGACCGCGCCGCAGCAGCGACGGGTACTGCGCCAGCATGACGAGCGCGAGCAGAATGATCGCCGTCGCTCCCAGAAACGCGAAGATGCCGACGCGGGAATCGCCGTTGCGCGTCATGCGACCCCGCGACGATCGAGCAGCCGGCGCACGATCTCGTGCTGGCTGTGGCGCAGCGTCTCGCCGTCGCCGCTCTCGATGATCGAGCCGCCGACCATCACGTGCACGCGCCCCGGATGCCCAAAGGCATAGCGCACGTCGTGCGACAGTATCACGATGCCGAAGCCGCCCCACTGCTGCAGGTGCGAGAGCGTCTCATCCAGCTCCGACGCGGCGTGCGAGTCGAGCCCCGACGTCGGCTCGTCGAGCAACAAAAGCGGCGGCCGTAGCGCCAGTGCGCGCGCGAGCGCCACGCGCCGCTGCTCGGCGCGATCGAGCTCGGTCGGCATCATGTCCTCGTTGGCCGAGATGCCGACGTCCTCGAGCAGCCAGTGCGCGAGCTCGCGCGCCTGCTTGGGCGAGGCGTCGGTGTGCTCGAGCAGCGGCAGCTCCACGTTCTCGAGCACGCTCAATCGGCGCAGCAGCGCGGCGCCCTCGAACACCACGCCGGTGCGCGAGCGCGCGCGCCGCAGCACCGCCTCCGATTCGCCGCGCGCATCGAGATCGTCACCGTCGATCGTGATCGTACCGCGCTCGGCGCACTCGAGGCCGAGGATGTGGCGCAGCAGCATCGTCTTGCCGGAATGGATGGGGCCGAGCACGACTGTGAGTCCGCCGCGCGGCGCGCCGAGCGATACGTCGAAGATCGCCGGGCGGCCCGCGGGGCCGGTGAGGCTCGCGACATCGAGGACGTTCTCACTCGCCGTGTCGGCGGTCACGCGCGCACCTACAGCAGTCTCGGAATGAAGTAGAACACGGCATTCACCACAGTATCGGCCGCCAGCACGCCCACGACGGAGAAGATGACCGCACGCGTCGCCGCTTCGCTGATCGCCGTGACGCGGCTCTCGACGTTGAGCCCCTCGTCCGCGGCAATGAAGATGATCACGAACGCGAAGGTGACGCTCTTGAAGAGCCCGATCGCCATGTCGCGCAGGGTGAAGGCGCCCCGAAACGTCTCGAAGAAAAAGCTCGTCCCGAAGCCGAGCACGGCCAGCGCGCCGATCAACCCGCCGAGCACGATCAGCCCGTCGGCGATGATGGTCAGAAACGGGAGGGCGAAGAAGAGGGCGGCGAGCTTAGGCGCGATGAGATACTTCACCGGATCGAGCCCCATCGCGCGGAGTGCGTCGATTTCCGCGTTGGCGCGCATCGACGCCAGCTCGCCGGCGATCGCCGACGCGCTGCGCGCGACAACCAGCAGCGCCACGGCGATGGGGCCGAGCTCGCGGGCGCCGAACCAACCGATGGCGCTGATGCTGACGCTCTGCGCGCCGTATTGCGCGAGCTGCGCCGCCACCTGAAATGTGGCGATCAGCCCCATCAGCACGGCCGAGCTGGCGACGAGCCTCAGCGCGCCGACACCGAGGTTCTCGAACTCGCGGCGCACGCCCGTTCCGACGGCGGCGCGGCGCGACACGGAGAGCCACGCGAACCAATACAACGCGCCGATGGCCAACCGGCTGCGGCTCACGAACCGGCCCGTCGCTCCCGCGGCGGCGCGCTGCGAGCCCGTCGTCCGCGGATCGAGCAGGACGTTGGGCACGCCGTCGGGAAGCACGTCGGGCGGAAGCGACGTCATCCGCGCTTGACGCTCCCGGCAGCGCCGCCTAGCCTTGCGGAACGATGCGACGAAGCGTGCGGCGGATGCGGCGACTGGTGTGGCTGGGACATGGGCTGACCGTGGTGGGACTCGCCGGCTGCCGGCGCGACGCTGCGTCGTCCGTGAGCGACGACGTCTACATCGCGACGATGGCCGACCTGCGCATCGTTCAAATCGACTCCACGCTCACCGACCCCGCGCGCGCCGCCGCGCGAACCGCCGTGCTCACCAAGCATCGTGTGACGGCGGAGCAGCTCGAGGCGACGGCGACATCGCTGGCCGACAACCCGAATCGC
>JBDUCS010000287.1:0-5412 GCA_040003335.1 Gemmatimonadaceae bacterium
TTTGTTGATCGACGGATTGCAGGAGCGCCACGAATTGCGACGGTCCGAGCGTCTCCGCCCGCGCCTCGGGATCGATCGCGCACCGCTCGAGGATCTCGGTGGCGCCATCGGCATCAACGCGCGCGACGGTTCGGATCGCGCGGCGGAGTTGCTTGCGACGCATCGTGAAGAGCTCTTGCACGAACGGTCCGAAGCGCGGCTCGAGATCAGCCGGCACGAGGGGCGTCGCAAGCGGTGTCAGGCGTACGACGGCCGATTCCACCTTGGGCGGCGGTAGAAACGCCGAGGCCGGCACGCGGAACAGGAGCTCGACGCGGGCGAGGGCTTGGACGTTCACCGACAGCGCGCCGTACGTCTTCGAGCCGGGCGGCGCGATCATGCGGTCGGCGACCTCGCGCTGCACGAGGAAGACGGCGCGCGCCGGACGCGGCGGCTCGAGCGCGCGAAAGATGAGCGGCGTGGTGATGTAGTACGGCACGTTGCCGACGAGCGCGTACGGCCCGCCGGCCAGTTCCCCGAACGTCACCTTGAGCGCGTCGGCTTGCGTGATGCGCACGTGCGCGTCGCTCGCAAAGCGCTCGGCCAGGTTAGCGGCCAGCATGCGGTCGATCTCTACCGCTTCGACGCGGGCAGCGCGCTCGCGCAGCAGCTCGGTGAGGGCGCCGCGCCCCGGCCCGATCTCGACCACCGTCTCCGTCGGCGCGAGCACCAGCGCGTCGGCGATGCGGGCCAGCACCGCACGGTCCGTCAGAAAGTGTTGGCCGAGACTCTTGAGAATGGGCGGATGACCGCGCCGCGGCTCGCCGCTCACCGCACCGTCGCCGATCAGGTGCGCAGCACGACGAGCGCGAGATCGTCGCGCTGGATCTCGCCGCCGATGTGCTCCTCGAGCACCTCGAACACGCGATCGAGAATCACCGACGGCGCCGCGTGGCGGTTGGCGACGACGACGTCGAGCACCGGCTGCTCGCCGAGCCGCCGCGCGGCGCGGTCGCGCGCATCGCTGACGCCGTCCGTGAACAGCACCAGCAGGTCGCGCTCGGGCTGCCACAGCCGGGTGCGCGCCGTCGGCCGCGTCTCCACCATGCCGAGCGGCGGATCGATCGCGCCCAGTCGCACGACGTCGCCGTCGTCGGTGACGACGAACGCATGTGGGTGCCCGGTGTTGGCGTAGCGTAGCGTTCCGGCCTCGCGATCGATTACCGCGTAGAACGCCGTGATGAACATCTCGGTGCTCGTGAGCTCATCGCCCAGCGTCGCGAGGAGCGCGCCGAGGGCGGTCGCCGGATCGCTCGACGACTGCGCGTGGATCGCCGATGCGCTGAGGGCGAGCGCCATGATGAGCGCGGCGCGATAGCCGTGACTCGAGACGTCGCCGATCATCACGCCCGTGCGTCCGTTGCCCAGCCGGAACAGGTTGTAGAAGTCTCCCCCCACGCTCTCGGCGGGGACGACGCGCGCAGCGACGGTCGCTTCCGGCGCGACGACCTCCGTCCGGGGCAAGAGACGCATCTGCAGGTCGTGCGCGAGCTCGAGCTCGCGCACCAAACGCTGCTGGCTCAATGACGCGCGCACGAGCCGCGCGTTCTCGATCGCCGTGCCGATTTGCGTTGCGATCGCCGTCATCAGCTTCTGATCGCCGGCGGAGAACGGCTGCGCCGAGCGGCGATCCGACAGGTTCACGACGCCGAGCGGCTCGTTGGCGCCGTTCGGCGACGTCCACATGATGGGCACGGAGAGCATCGTTCCGCGATGATAGCTCGCCTCGGCCTCGCAGCTCGCGCCTTCCTCATCCGCGAGCGTCGTGCGGTGCTCGCGGAAGACGCGCGCCGAAACGCTGCAGTCGTCGTCGATCGAGATCGGCGGGATGTCGAGCGCGTCGGCGCCGAGGACGGCGGCCGCCTGCAGCGTCGCCGTGACGCGGTCGTAGACGAGGATCGATCCCCGCCGCGCACCGACCGTCTCCGAGATCTCGCGGAGGATGGTCGCCGACGCTTCGTCGAGCGACACGGTGCGGCCGAGGATCTCGGTGATCGTGTAGAGCAGGTTGATCTCCTCGTACCGCTCGGCGAGCTCATTGGCGGCGTGCTCCACCTCCAGCGCGGCTTGGAGAAATTGCGAGACGACGGGCCGGAGGAAGGAGAGGTGCTGGGCCAGCGAGAGCTCGGAGGGCACGCCGCAGGGGCCCACAGCGAGGACAGCGAACTGTGGGCCGGCGACGGCGGCGATCAGCACCGGCCCACCGGACGACTCGACCGTCGTCGGCGGGCCGCCGGGTGGGCCGGTGGGCAAAGGCGGCGTCCACGTCGAGTGAACGCCGCCCGGCGGAACCGACGCCTCGAGGTGCAGCATGCCCCCGTCGTCTCGCGTCCACACCGCCGCTTCGCATCGCGTCGCGTCCCGGTACGCGGAGAGGAGCGTCTCGAGGTCGCTCACGCGCCGGGCTCAGTCGTGCCGGCGCATCGTCATGCGGACGATGTTGCGGTGGTTGTAGAAGCGCTCGATCCGATCCATCAGCCGCCGCATGAGGAAGAGTCCGCGGCCGTCCTCGCGCATCAGCGCTTCGCCGACCGTCGGATCGAGCGTGCACTCATCGAGATCGAAGCCGTCGCCTTCATCGGCGACCTCGACCACGAGCTGCTCGCGCGTCACCTCGGCGCGCACCTGCACGTTCTTGCCGGGATCCTCGTGATTGCCGCGCAGGATGGCGTTCGACAGCGCCTCCGTGAGCGCCACCGGCACGTTGAGCGCGATCTGTCGCGGATTGTACTCGAGGTACTGGCACTGCTGCGCGACGAGCTCGACCACGCGCTCGATGCACCGCACGTCGCTGGGTATCTCGAGCTCCACGCGGACACGGAGCGCGCTGAACGGAGGATCGGGATCCGTGGTCAGGACCGATCGCACGGCATCGGCGCCGGGGAAACGAAGGTCTGTTGCACGGCCGGGCCTAGAAGGTCTCGAGGGCGCGCTCGCGCGAGTCGGCGATCTGAAAGAGGGTGTCGAGCTTCGTCAGCTCGAACAACGTCTTGAGGTCGTCGTTGAGATTGGCGAGCCGCAACTCGCCGCCCTGCTCGCGAATTTTCTTCGAGAGGGACACGAGCACGCCGAGCCCGGAGCTATCGATGTAGCCGGTCTGGCTGAAATCGATCAGGAACTTCTTCTCTCCGCGCTCGAGCTCGTCGAGCACCTTCTGCTTCAGCTCTTGGCGGTTTCCGACGATCAGCTGTCCTTCGACGTCTACCACGACGATGTCTCCCTGCTTCTTGATCGAAAAGCTCATGTGATGTTACTCCCTCGGGTCAGCTTCGGTCCGCCGCGGAAACGCGGGCTCTGCACTTTGTAATGCGGTGATCGCCGCCACATTGATAATGTCATCCGCCGAGGCGCCTCGCGAAAGATCGTTGCATGGACGCGCCAACCCTTGCGTGATCGGGCCGATGGCGACTGCGCCCGCGAGCCGCTCCACGAGCTTGTACGCAATGTTACCGGCGTCGAGCGATGGGAAGACGAGCACGTTCGCCCGTCCCGCCACCGTGCTCGCCGGCGCTTTGCGTGCAGCAACGTCCGCGATCAATGCCGCATCCGCTTGCAATTCTCCATCCACGGCCAGGTCGGGCGCGCGCAGCCGGAGCTCGGCGACCGCCTCGCGCACCCGCGCAACGGAGGTCGAGTCCGCGCTCCCCTTGGTGCTGAATGAGAGGAGCGCGACGCGCGGCTCATCGCCGACGATGCGGCGCCGGTCGGCCGCCGCGGCCATCGCGATCTCCGCGAGCTGCTCGACCGTGGGCTCGGGGATCACGCCGCAGTCGGCAAAGGTGAGCACCTCGTCGTCCTCGCCACGGAAGTCGGGCACGAGCATGTAGAAGGCGCTGGAGACGGTCGTCACGCCCGGTGCGGCGCCGACCATCCAGAGCGCGGCACGCAGCACATCGGCCGTCGTGTGCGAGGCGCCGGCGACGCAGCCGTCGACGACTCCGGTGGCGACGAGAAAATCGGCGCAGTAGAGCGGTGTGATCGCGATGCGGTCGGCCGCCTCGGGTGTGAGTCCTTTCGCGCCACGGCGAAACAGCATTTGCGTCACGATCGAGTCGCGCATCGCCCGCTCGTCCGGCCGCACCGTCTCGACGCCGAGCGCGAACGCGGCGCGGTGCGTCTCCGGGCGCGACGGGTCGAGGACGAGCACCGGCTCGACGATGCCTCGCTCGGCGAGGTCGCGCACCGCACCCAGCGTCCGAGCATCATCGCTCTCGGGGAACGCGATGCGACGCGGGCGCGACGAGGCGCGGTCGTGCAGCGACTGGAGGAACGCCGCGGTGGAGCGGTGCAGGCTCATGCGGTGGCGAAGCGCGCGCGCAGCGCGGCCGCGACGACGGGGTGCACGAGATCGTCGATCTCGCCGCCGAAGCGCGCGACCTCGCGCACGATGCTCGAGCTGACGTACGTGCGCGTGATGCTCGGCACCATGAACACCGTCTCGAGCTCGGCGCTCAGGTGCCGGTTCATCAGCGCCATCTGGTACTCGTACTCGAAGTCGGCGACCGCCCGCAAGCCGCGGATCGAGAGCCGCGCGCCAACGGTCGCCGCGAAGTCGACGAGCAGGCCGTCGAATTGCCGCACCTCGACGCGCGCGTCGTCGCCGACCGCGGCGCGGATGAATCCGCTGCGCTCCTCGAGCGAGAAGAGCGGCTGCTTCGACAGGTTCGTCGCCAGCGCGACGACGAGATGGTCGACGAACGACACCGTCCGCCGTATGAGATCCTCGTGTCCGCGCGTGATCGGATCGAAGCTGCCGGCGTAGATGGCTGTAGTCATGGGTGTCGGATGCCTGGTGCCGGGTGCCTGGTTGCCACGCGGGTCGCGCCGACCGCCTATGCTCGGCGGTAGAAGGTAATAGCGGTCATTCCGTACCGCCTCAAGTCTCCGCCGGGCGGCATCGCGTCACCGGCGGCGTGCTCGATGCCGAGCACGGTCGCGAAGGGCGCGGCCAGCCAGTGCTGGGCCACCGCCGCGGCGACGCCGAGACGGTACGGCGGATCGGCGAACGCCAGATCGTAGCTCCCGGCGCCGAGGCGGGCGATGAAGGCGATCGCATCGCCGTGATGCACGGTCGCCGCGCTGCCGGCACCGAGAGTCTCGAGATTCTTCCGCAGCGCGACAAGGCTGGCGTTCGCCTTCTCGACGAAGTGCACGCTCGCGGCGCCGCGCGACAGCGCCTCGATGCCGAGCGCACCCGAGCCGGCAAAGAGATCGAGCGCGCGCGCGTCGGGGATGTCGTGCTGCACGATGCTCAACCACGCCTCGCGCACGCGGTCGGCGGTCGGGCGCACGGCGTCGCTCGGCGGCGCGTCGATGCGGCGCCCGCGCCAACGACCGGCGACGATGCGCACGCGCTAGCGCTGAAGGCCGGCG
>JBDUCS010000288.1:0-5387 GCA_040003335.1 Gemmatimonadaceae bacterium
ATCGGCGCGTTTTTCGTGCTGCAAGCGACGCCGATTCCGGCGCCGACCGGGTACATCAACGATTTCGCCAACGTCATCCCCGCGAGCAGCGCCGCGCGGGTGCAGCGCGTGGTGGACGATGTGCGCGCCAAGGGGGGCGGCGACATCGTGGTGGTGACGCTCCCCGACATCGGCGACCGTGCGGCGAGCGATGTCGCGCTCGAGCTCTATCGCACGTGGAAGGTCGGGAGCGCCGGCGCGGCGGGCGATGCGAATCGCAATCGCGGCGCGTTGATTCTCGTCGTGCCAAAGACGACGAGCAGGGATCAAACGGGACATCTTTTCATTCTCACCGGGAACGGCGCCGAAGGGTTCCTGACCGATGCGCAGGCCGGCGACATCTATCGGGAAGCGCGGCCGGCGCTGTCGCAGAACGACTACGGCACTGGCATCGAGCTGATGGCGGTGCGGGTCGCGCAGCGATTCGCGAGCGGCGTCGGGTTTACCCTCGACTCGTCGTCGGTGGCCGATGCACCGCAGGAGTTCACACCGCGCGGCCCCTACCGTCGTGTGGGCCGCGGCTTCTCCCCGGGCGCGCTTTGGCTGGTGGTGTTTGTGCTGTTCGCGCTGGCCAGGATGTTCGGCCGGCGACGCAGGGGATGCGGTGGATGCATGCCCATCTTTCTTCCGTTCGGCGGCGGATTCGGCGGCGGCGGGGGTGGCGGCGGCTGGAGCGGGGGTGGGTTTGGCGGTGGCGGCGGTGGCGGGTTCGGCGGGTTTGGCGGAGGCGGTGGATCGAGCGGCGGTGGCGCCGGTGGAGACTTCTGATGGCGACGATGACGCTGGATGAATTGGTCACGCAGCTGACGTCCGCGTTCGGCGGATCATTGCGCGCGGTGGTGCTCTACGGCTCGGCGGCGGCAGGCGAGCACGTCGAGAAGCGATCCGACTACAACGTGCTCGTGCTCGTGGAGTCGCTTGATCTCGACGCGCTCACGCGCGAGGGAGCCATTGCGCGCGCCTGGCGCGAAGCAGGCAATCCGCCGCCGCTGACGATGACGGTGGATGAATGGCGGTCGTCGTTCGACGTCTTTCCGATGGAATACGCCGACCTTCTGGCGCGGCACAGAGTGCTCTACGGCACGCCGCCATTTGATGGGCTGTCGATCTCGCGGCACGACCTGCGCGTGCAGGTGGAGCGGGAGGCAATGGGGAAGATGCTTCAGCTGCGACAGGGCGTGCTCGCGTCGGGGGGCGACCGGAAGCGGCTGGTCGAGCTGCTCGCCGCGAGCGTGAGCACGTTCATGGTCATTTTCAGGGCGGTGCTACGCGTGCACGGCGAAGAGCCGCCCACGGGGCACGAAGCGGTCTGCTCGCGGCTCACCGCGCTGACCGGCGTGGATACGGATGCGTTCGTCCGCGTCGTGCAACACGTGCGGGGTCGATCGTCTATTGGAGAGCAGGACGTTCGCGACGTGCTCTCGGGCTACCTTACGGGCGCGCATCAGGTGTACACTCACATCGACCGGCTTCCCACGACATGACCCCGATGACCAACCGCATTCAACTCCGCCTCCTCGCGCTCGCCACCGTGCCATTGGCACTCGCGCTCGCGGCTTGCCCCGGCAAGGACAAGAAGGTCGTCGTTCAACCGCCACCGCTCGACACGTCACCGCCGAAGCTCGATTCGGTGAAGGCGAACATTCCGCAGGCACTGGTCGACACCTTCAAGCCGCCCCCGGTGCGGCGGATCCGTCCCGTGACAGCAGTGATCCCGAAAGCGCCCGGCCCGCGCCAGGCCGCCGTCGAGCGGGAGCAGGCGTTCTCGCGCTTCTGCTATCAGGAGTTCGGCCAGAAGGTCGACCCGAAGCTGCAGGGCGGCGTCGCGCTGATCGTGACCGTCGGCGACAACGGCGTCAGCAACGTCAAGGTGGCTGACGACACGTGGTCGTCCAAGGCGGGACAGGCGGTAAATACGTGCTTGCTGCCGCGCGCGAAAGAAGCGTGGAAGCTCGCGCCCGGCGCCGTGAAGCCGGGTGATTACGTCGTCCAACTCACGTTCCGCGGCAGCTGAACAGACTGGCGCTACGGAACCGCTCTCGAACTTCTCGGAGGAAGGCAATGCAACGTCGATGGCTGTCCGCGCTCGCCGCGCTCGTATTCGCGGGACCGGTCGCGGGATGCGGCTACAACACGATTCAAACGCTCGATGTGCAAGCTGACAAGGCGAAGAGCGGCATCGAGGTCCAGCTGCAGCGGCGCGCCGATCTGGTGCCGAACCTCGTGAGCACGGTGAAGGGATACGCGCAGCACGAGGAAGCGGTGTTCACGCAGGTGGCCCAAGCACGCGCCGGTCTCGCCGGCGCCGTGCAAACGCACGATGTGGCGAAGATGGCCGACGCCAACCAGCAGCTGTCGCAGGGACTCGGCCGTCTCCTCGCGATCTCCGAGAACTATCCGCAGCTCAAGGCCGACCAGGGCTTTCTGCGGCTGCAAGACGAGTTGACGGGAACGGAGAACCGAATTGCCGTGGCGCGTAAGGACTACAACGAAGCCGCCGGCGAGTACAATGGGTACATCCGCCGCTTTCCGCAGAAGTTGACGGCGAGCATGACGGGCGCCAAGGCGAAGGATTTCTTCCAGGTGACGACACCCGGCGCGAATGCGGTGCCGACGGTCGACTTCTCGAAGCCCAAGTAACAGACGTCAGACATCAGACGCTAGACGTAATTCGGCAGACGGACCGGCATCGCATGGCGATGCCGGCCGCTTTGTTGGTACGAGTCAGGCCTCCGACAGATGACAACCGTGGCGTCAATCGGGGATCGCGGCGCCGGGAAGCACGTAGGTCAGCGGATCGACGACCTGGCCATTCAGGTGGATCTCGTAGTGCAGGTGTGGTCCGGTCGCGAGGCCGCTATTACCGACGGCGGCGATGGTTTGTCCCCGGCCGACGCGTTGGCCGCTCTTGACCATGATGCGCGAGCAGTGGGCGTACTTGGTGACGAGACCGTTGCCGTGATCGATCTCGAGCACGAGACCGTATCCGCGCTCCTCGCCGACGTACCTGACGGTGCCGGCGGCCGGCGCGACAATCGGCGCGCCCATCGGAGCGCCGACATCGATCCCTTCGTGCGGACGCGACGTATGCAGAATGGGATGAAAGCGGCTCTTGCTGAAGACGCTCGACAACCACCCCGCCGTCGGCATGATCGACGGTATGCGCGAAATCCGGTCGATGCTTCGCGTGAGCGAGTCGAAAACCACGGCCGAGCTCGCGGAGAGGGAGTTCGCGCGAGTGATGAGGTGCTCGATGTCGGTCGCCATCATGGCGTTCTTGAGCGCACCGCTGTCGGTCGACGGTACGCGCCCGGCGCGCGCCGAGTCGACGGTGGTCGGCGATGAAAGTCCGGCGAGAGTCCAGATCCGCTGCTCGCGCTTCTCGACCGCCGCGAGCGAGTCGCCGATACTGCCCAGCCGGGCCTCGAGCGCGAGGAGATGCTCGCCCGATGCCGCGCGCTCGCGGTTGGCGAGGGTCGCTGGCGACGGACCGAGCCGTGCGACGACGACTCCGAGCGCGATCGCTCCTACGGCCACCAGGGCCGCGCCGCCGCCGACCATCGCTCGCACCGCGCGTTCCGACACGGATAAGCTCCGTGTCGCCGCATTGTCGTGCGGCACTACCATGAACGTCCAGCGTCGCTGGGCCATGGGAAGGAGAACCGGGTGGGAGGGAGCGAACATCGTCGAGTCGATCAAGAGACTGTCGCGACCGAGCCAGTGTAACATGGACGGCCGGGCCTTGAAAGAGCGATTCGCTGGCCGGAAAGTCAGCAAGCGGGTCAGTCGAACTTTGCTGGTTCCGGCCGTGGGAAGAGGGGCGCGCCTTTTGTGACCCGCCAGCCGGCCGAGTCGGCGGGACTGGCGAGCCGTTGGTCGTGCACTGAGCCTGGTCCGCCCAGCGTCGTCCATAGCTCCTGGCACTTGGACGGCATGAACGGAGCGAGTCGTATGGCCACGCGCGCGAGTTGGGCGACGAGCGCGGCGAGTGTGGCGTCGAGCTCCGCATGGCGCGCCGGATCCTTGTCGAGTGCCCAGGGCTGATGCGCTTGGACGAACTCGTTGCCGCGAGCGACGACGCGGCCGAGTGCCGCCAGAGCCTCGTGGAGGAGATTCGCCTCCATCGCGTCCCGGTAGCTCGCGAGGTCGGGCGCATCGCGGCGTTCGAGGTCCACGTCGGCATTGGCGGGAACGACACCGCCACGATACTTCTCGACCATGGCGACGGTCCGGCTGGCGAGATTTCCGAGCGAGTTGGCAAGGTCGGAGGTATACCGGTCCTCGAACCGCTCCCAGGAGAAGTTGCCGTCGCCGTCGAACGGGATTTCGCGCAACAGAAAATAGCGGAATGCGTCGGCACCGAAGCGGTCGATCGCCTCGATCAGTTCGAGCTTGACGCCGGACGACTTTGAGAAGCGCTCGCCACCGAGGGAGATGAAGCCGTGGGCAAAGACGCGCTCGGGCAGCGGGACGCCGGCGGCCTCGAGCATCGCCGGCCAAATCACCGCGTGCAGTCGCGTGATGTCCTTGCCGACGACGTGCAATTGCGCGGGCCATCGCGTATCGCTGCGACCGGAGAGATAGCAGGTGGCGGTCAGGTAGTTGGGGAGCGCGTCGAACCAGACCCATGTCCCCTGCTCGACGCCGTCGCTGGTGGGCCGGGGGAAGGGCACCGCCCAGCTGAGCCGGGCCCGTGAGACCGAGACGTCTTCGACGCCTGCCTCGATCAGTCGCAAGATCTCGTTGCGTCGCGACTCGGGGAGCAGAAAGTCCGGACGTTCGTCGAATAGCCGCTGGAGAAACGACTGATAGCGTGAGAGCCGGAAGAACCAGTTACGCTCCTCGGTCCACTCGAGCTCGCGCGTCGGGTGTAGCACGCACCGGCCGTCGACGATCTCATCATCGCGCTTGAACAGCTCGCAGCCGACGCAGTACCAGCCTTCGTACGCGCGCTCGAAGAAGTCATCGGGATTCCGCTCGAAGATGCGCTCGAGCAGCACTCTGACGGCTGCCTTGTGCTGCGGATCCGTCGTCCGGATGAACTGATCGTAGCTAATTGAGAGGCGCGCCCACATCGCTCGAAAGATCGAGGCGATCTCGTCCACGAATTCTTGCGGCGCGACGCCGCGAGAGGCGGCAGTTTGGGCGACCTTTTGGCCATGCTCGTCCATACCGGTGAGGAACCAGACGTCGTCGCCGGCGAGGCGGTGGTACCTGGCAATGGCATCGGTGCCGATCTTCTCGAAGGCGTGGCCGAGGTGCGGTTCGCCGTTGGCGTAGTCGATCGCGGTGGTGACGTAGAAGCGCGCCACCTACGCGTCTCCGCCCGCGGTCGGCGGCGCATCATC
>JBDUCS010000289.1:0-5380 GCA_040003335.1 Gemmatimonadaceae bacterium
AGGGCACGCCGAGCGTACACGCGCACCACGCGACGCCCTGCGCCATGTTGCCGGCGCTCGCCGTGTAGACCCCGTTGGCCAGCCGCGCGCGCGGCACGGCGGTCATCGCGCTGCCGGCGCCGCGCAGCTTGAACGATCCGATCGGCTGCAGGCATTCCAGCTTGAGCCAGATCTCGCCCGGGCCGTCGGCGTTGAGCCGCACGAGCGGCGTGCGTACGGCGATCCCGCGAATCCGTTCGCGCGCCGCCTCGATTTCGGCGAGCGTCGGTGCCTCAAGCATCGTTGCCGACATCGCGTAGCCCTCCGAGCTCGGCGCGTTGGCCCGCGCCCGAGGCGAGCGCGCGGTCGTAGACGAAGTGCGCCGCGGCGAGATCCTCGATCGCCAGGCCGAGCGACTTGAAGAGCGTGATCTCGTCGCGCGACGTACGTCCCGCCGCGGTGCCGAGGAGCACCTCGCCGAGCTCGCCCCTGATGTGCTCGTCGCAGACGAGCCCCTCGCGCTTCGGGATCAGGAAGTCGCCCGCCTCGGCCAGCGCCGACTCGCGCCGGTCGACGAAGAGCGAGGCGCGCGCGACCGCGTCGCTGTCCAGCTCGCGTGTCGAGCGCAAACTCGATCCGACCGCGTTGACGTGCGCACCGGCCGAGAGCCACGCGCCCTCGAGCACCGGCTCGCGCGCGCCGGTGGTCGTGCAGATGAGGTCCGCGCCGGCGCACGCGGCGCGCGCCGTGGCGCAGAGCTCGACGTCCAGGCCGTCGCGGCGGCGCGCCCGCGCGACGAACGACGCGGCGCGCGCCGGCGAGCGGTTCCAGATCCGGATGCGCCGCAGCCGTCGCACGGCGAGCATCGACGCGAGGTGCTGCTCGGCCTGCACCCCGGCGCCGAGGATCGCGAGATCACCCGCGTCGTCGCGCGCGAGGGAGCGGGTCGCGACGGCGGAGACGGCCGCCGTGCGGATCGCCGTGATCGAGCTCGCGTCGAGCACGGCCAGGAGACTCCCCGTCTCGGTGTCGAAGAGCAGGACCGCGCCCTGGTGCGAGTCGAGCGGCGTCGCATCGTTGCCCGGCACTACGGTGATCACCTTCGCACCGACGACGCGCGGTGACGAGAGATGCGCGGGCATGACGGCGAACGCATTGTGCCCGCCCGGCATCATGACGACGGTACGCAGCGGCAAGATTGCCTCGCCGCGCGCGAGCGTCCGCAGCGCGTCAGCCATGACGTCGATGCAGCTGTCGATCGACAGCAGTTCACGAACGACGACGTCGCTGATGACTAGCATGGGACTGCAGTGCTGAAGTTGAGAAGCAAACCGGAGACTGCGACGCGGAACGACCGAACGTGGACGGCGGAATCGGAGACGAGCGTTGCTTCCGAAACATGAAATACACTGTTCCCCACATGCACGTCGCCGCCCACAGATAGTCGAGCTTCAGCGGCTGCTGCATGTACAGGAACGCGAACGGGACGAACACCGTGAGTGTGAACTCTGCGAGCTCACGTCGAGACGCGGTTCGACGCAGGGCGGCGGTTGGAGTCGCGACGCGATAACCGTGAACCGCAAAACCGTGAACGGCGACCTCGGCCGCACCAAGTTCCAAAACTCACAACTACGAAACCTCGACATCGTGGCCGCAGAACTTGCAGACCTTGGCGCGTGAGAGGATGCGCTCGGCGCACCACGGGCAATCGCGCTCGGCGCGGAGCGACGGCGCGAGCGGGGCGATGGGAACGGCGGCCGTCATGGGTGTCCGCTCGGCGCGCGGAGAGCGGCGCGAGCGGCCGACCCGGCGCCGGCCCGGATCCTCAATCACCATCGCGGCAGCGGTCACTAGCAGGCTGCACCAGATGCCGTAGATCGTCGCGTCGCCGAACGAGGCCGTCATTATCGACTCCTCGCTCAGGAGGAGCGACGCGGCGCAGAGCAAGAGCACGCCGAGCATCGCGCAGACAAACGTCGTCACGATCTGCATGCGCATGCGTCCGCCCGCGCGATGGCGCGTCGCGGTCCGGCGCGGCAGCGACCAGTACACGCCGGCACCGAGCGTGGCCCCGACGAGCGCGCTGACTTCGAGACTCAGGTCATCGGTCGGCGCCAGAATCGGCAAAATGAAGCCGGGCTTGAGCGGCGCCAGCACCAGTACCGCTGCCACGATCACGATCGAGGCGTTGCGGAGCCGAGGTGCGGCGCCGGCGCCGCCGCTCTGAAAGGTGTCAAGAGCCGACATCGAAGCATTCGTCTCCAGCAAGAAGGGGCAAAAGTTACCGCGCCGGATGACGTGCGGCAACGCGCGCGACGACGTTTACCGCCGCAGGACCTCGCCTCCCTTCATGACGAATCGAACCTTTTCTACTGCGGAAATAGTCACCGTCGGGTCGCCATCCACCGCGACGAGATCGGCGAGCAGGCCTTCCGTGATGGCGCCGATGCGGTCCTCCAGATGCAACATCTTCGCGTTGGTCGACGTCGCGGCGCGCAGTACCTGCGCCGGCGTCATCCCGTAGTCGACGAGGAGCTCCATCTCGCGCCAATTCTCCCCGTGCGTGAACACGCCCACGTCGCCGCCCATGCAGATGGACACGCCGGCCTCGAGCGCCGCCTTCATGCTCGCCCGCTTGTCACGGATGCTCGCCGGTTCCGGATCCACGCCGCGCTTCCAGCCGCGATAACGGAGAATCGCGTCCCCCGCGGCGACGGTGGGGCAAAAGAAAACGCCGTGCTCTTTCATCAGCCGAAACACTTCGGGTGTACCGGCATCGCCGTGCTCGATCGACTCGACGCCGCCGACGATCGCGCGCCGCATTCCCTCGGAGGTGCTCGCGTGCGCGACGACGGGCCGGCCGATGCTCTTCGCCGTCGAGACGATCAGCTTGATCTCGTCTTCGGAGAACGTGGCGCGCGCCTCTCCGTTCGGTCCGGCGCGGTAGTCCGCGTAGATCTTGATCCAGTCGGCGCCCTTGCCCGCCTGGTCGCGCACGACGCGCACGAGATCGAGGCCGTCCGCCTCCTCCGCGCCCTGGGGGATGTCCCAGCGTGGATCGAATCCTTTGGGCGCGTACGTGCCGGTGGCGACGATCGCGCGCGTCGTCACCAGCATGCGGGGACCGGGAATGATCCCCTGCGCGATGGCCTGTTTCAGACCGACGTCCGCGTACGCCGCCCCTTCGGTTCCCAAGTCGCGCGTGGTCGTGAAGCCCGCCATGACGGTCGCGCGCGCGTGATTTACCGCGCGCGCCACGCGTAGCGCCAACGCCTCGTGCAGCACTTGATCGTTCCACGCCGTCTCGTTGTACGGATGCAGCAACAGGTGTGAATGCCCTTCGATCATTCCGGGCATGAGCGTCGCGCCAGGGAGGTCGATGGGCGTCGCGCCGGCGGGAACGGCCACTTGCGCCGCCGGTCCCACGGCGGCGATGCGATCGCCGCGCACGATGACGATCCAACCCGTGTGCGGCGCGTCCGCCACGCCGTCGTACACTCGCGCGGGACGCAACACGTACACGCTCTCGGCGGGCGGCACGGATGACTGGGCGGCGAGTGAGGAGGTCGCGGCTAGCGCTAGGAGAGCGAGAAGCGTTCTCATGGTGAGCTCAGTGTGGGCGGTGAGGGCGCGCGGGTGCGAATATGACTCGCTGCGCCCGTTGCGCCAATCGCCTCAGCGGGGCACGCCGGCGATGGTCGGCAGGCGCAGCAGATGGGCCGCTCTCACCCAGTAGTCGTCGCCGAAGCCGAGGGCGCGTTTGACGATCGCGTCGCGCTCGATGCCGTTGGCCTCACGCAGCGCGTCGAGGCTCCGTTGCACGCCGATGCGATGCGGTGGCGGGAGCACCGGGAGCGGCCAGTCGCTGCCATGCACGAGCTTGGCGCGCACCTCGTCGTGCTCCAACGCGTCGTAGACATACCACCGCAGCGGAAGGTTGAGCGCGGAGGTGTCTCCAAAAAACCGCTCGTGCTCGCGCGCCATGCGCACGAAGGTCGCCACGTACGAGCGCTCGCTCGGTCGTGATCGCGCGCCGCAGTGCGCGGCGATCACCGTCACGCCGCGGTCGAGCGCCGCCGCGAGGAGCGCCGGATCGGCCGCGGCCGGCGCCAGCACCGGCGTCGTTCGCTCGCCGCCGGTGTGCGAGAGGAGCGGCACGCCGTGATGCGCGAGCACGTCGTAGAGTGGAAGACAGCGCTCGTCGGCGGGACTGAACCCTTGCGTGACCGGTAGCCACTTGAGCAGCGCCGCGCCCGCGGCGATGCACCGCTCGAGCTCGCGGACCGCGTCGCGCCGGAACGGGTGCACCGAGGCGCCCACGAGCACGCGCGGATTCGTGCGCGCCAGCGCCTCGACGTACTGGTTGCGCACGTAGAGCTGCGTCGCCGCGCGGTCGAGCCGCCCGTCTCCGTCGTAGACCGCATCCATCGCCAGCACGACCGCCGCGTCGATCGATCGTGCGCCTGTGATGGCGGCGAGGAGCGCGTCGCGCACCAACGCCTCGGCGCGCTCGGGCGTCGTGGTGGACGTGATGCCGAGGCGGCTGCGCATGTAGCGAAACGGGATGCTGCCGGCGAGGGCACGCGACATGAAGCCGTGTGCCGGGGTGAACGCCGAGATGTGGGTGTGGCAGTCGATTCGGAGTGCCGCGGGATTCACGCGATGTGGTCCGCGACCGCCGACAACAACTCGAGCGCGGCCGCCGTCGCCCGCCCGTCGTCATCGCACTGCGGGTCGAACGCCGTCATTGCGGCGGCCACGATCTCGAAGCGCTGCGCGACGACCGCGATGACCTCGCGCACCATCGCCAGCGGCACGCCCCCACCTTCGGCGAACGAGTTGACGTGCGCCTCGCGTGGGTCGAGCACATCGAGGTCGATGTGGAGGTACACGCGGCCGGCGTGCTCGCGAATGCGGTCGAGCACCGGAACGAGCGCCGCTGCCGCCCCGAGCCGCAACAGGCGTTCGGCGCGCACGAGCGCGATCTGCGAGTGCTCCAGCATCGCCGTCTCGGCGTCGTCGAGCGCACGGCCGCCTACGAGCGCGACGCGTCGCTCGGCCACGGCGCGATGGCCGGCCACGCCGGCCGCCATCCCCGTCCACGCGCGGCCGGTGAGCGTGGCGAGCGCCATGCCGTCGAGAAATCCGCTCGTCGTCGAATCCGTCGTATTGAAATCGCCGTGCGCGTCCAGCCAGATCACGGCGACCGGCTCATCGCCCAATCCGGCGACGGTACCCAGCGACGTGCCGCAATTGCCGGCGAGCACGATCGGGAAACGCGATTGCGCGATGGCGTTGCGCACGCGGTCGGCGAGCGCGTTGGCGAGCGCGAAGCTCGTGGCGATCTCGGTGCGGAACGGCCCCAGTGCCTCGACCGTCTCGACGTGGACGACACGGCCGG